>VBGQ01000076.1 GCA_005882055.1 Chloroflexota bacterium | reverse complement strand
CGGCGGCTGGACGCACCCGATGCACCTGCACATGGAAGAGCACCACGTCATCTCGCGCTCCAGTGCAAACCTGGCGGTGAACAAGGACGACACCGGCAAGGAAGACGTGGTCGCGCTCCAGCCGAGCGAGAGCACCGTCATCTACCGGCGGTTCCGCACCTTCCTCGGCAACTACGTGGCCCACTGCCACAACCTGGCGCACGAGGACCACAACATGATGTTCGGCTGGACCATCCGGAAGTGATGGCCCGGCATTGATCTGCGGCGCTCCGGCGTGGGGCCGGAACGCCGCCAATGAGTCTCGTTATCGAGGGATGTGGGGTCCTTCATGAAGATCGCAATGGTTTGCTTGTTGTCCTGCTGCGCGGCCGCGCTGTGCATCTCGCGGTTCGCGATTCCCGAGGCGGCGGCCAAGGGTTCTCATTCTCATTCGCTCGGGTACCGCTGCCCGATGCACCCCGCCGTCCTCCAGGACGGCGAAGGAACCTGCCCGATCTGCGGCATGAAGCTCGTGCCGGTCACGGCGTCCGGGCCCGCCAGCGACGGGTCGCTCGCGGTGACGCCCGACCAGCAGAAGACCCTCGGGATCGCGGTCGCCAGGGTGGAGCGCGCCGCGAGCAGCCGGATGCTGCGGCTACCCGGCCGGGTGACGCCGGACGAGACGCGCGTGTACCGGATCAACGCCGGCGTCGAAGGCTCGTTCCGCGACGTCGCGGCGGTGACGACAGGCAGCCACGTCCGCAAGGACCAGGTGCTCGGCAGCTATTACGCGCCGGCAGCGGTCAACACCATCCAGCTCTTCCTCCTCAATACCGCCGGTTACGACCGCGCCGCGAAGAAGAAGAGCGAAGGATCGCTGGACGGCGAGAACGTGGACCTCATCAGCTCCAACCTCCAGCAGCGCCTGATCCAGTTCGAGAACCTCGGCGTTTCCAAGCGGCAGCGGAACGAGATGCAACGAACGCGGCGCATCCCCGACACCATCGAGGTCGTCTCGCCCGTCGACGGCTTCGTCCTGGCTCGCAACGCGTCGCCCGGTTTCAAGTTCGAGCGCGGCATGGAGCTGTTCCGGATCGCCGACCTGCGCCGCGTGTGGGTGACTGCCGACGTCTTCCCGCAGGACGCCCCGTACGTGCGGGCCGGAATGCCGGCATTGGTAGTCGCGCCGGAGGAGAGCTCGACGCTTTCCGGCAGGGTCGCCGAGGCGCTGCCGCAATTCGATTCGCAGTCCCGCACCCTCAAGCTGAGGATCGAGGTCGACAATCCCGGCTTCGTCCTGCGCCCGGACATGTTCGTCGACGTGCAGCTCTCGGCGGAGCTTCCCGAGGCGCTCACCGTCCCCACCGACGCCATCGTCGACACCGGGCTCCGCCGCACCGTCTTCGTCGAAACCGCGCCCGGCCTCTTCGCGCCGCGCAACGTCGAGACGGGCTTCCGCAACGGCGATCGCGTCGCGATCGTCCGCGGACTCTCCCAAGGTGAACGAATCGCCACATCCGGCGTCTTCTTTCTCGATTCCGAGACGCGGATGAAGGCACCCGCATCCGGCGCCACCGCTTCCCTGACTTCCTCGCCCGACCCCACCGGGCGGCGAACGTCGGGCGGCGGCGCTGGACCTTTCCAGAAGTCTTCAGGAGACATGCAGGCAGAGGAGGCGGCAGCGCACACCAGCGCCGCCGCGCTGCGATGATCGGCCGGATCATCGAGCTGTCGGCGAGGCACCGGCTGGTGGTGTTCCTCGTCACCGCCGCCGCGGTCGCGGCCGGCGTCTGGTCCTTGCGCCACGTCCCGCTCGACGCCACGCCCGACCTGAGTGACACGCAGGTCATCGTCTACTCGAAGTGGGACCGCAGCCCCGACGTGATCGAAGACCAGGTCACGTATCCCATCGTCTCCAGCCTGCTCGGCGCGCCGAAGGTGAAAGCGGTCCGAGGCTATTCGGACTTCGGCTACTCTTACGTCTACGTCGTCTTCGAGGACGGAACCGACATCTACTGGGCGCGCTCGCGCACGCTCGAGTACCTGTCGTCGGTCCTGCCCCGGTTGCCCCAGGGCGTGAAGACGGAGCTGGGGCCGGACGCCACCGGGCTCGGCTGGGTGTTCCAGTACGTGCTCGTCGACGAGAGCGGCAAGCGCGGCCTCGCCGAGCTGCGCTCGTACCAGGACTGGACCCTTCGCTACTACCTGAAGTCGGTGAAGGGCGTGGCCGACGTGGCGCCGATCGGCGGCTACGTGCGGCAGTACCAGGTCAACGTCGACCCGCAGAGGCTGCAGGCCTACGGCCTCTCCATCGCCCGTGTCACCGAGGCGGTGCGGAGCGGGAACAACGACGTCGGGGGAAGACTCATCGAGTCCGGTGGCGCCGAGTACATGGTCCGCGGCCACGGCTATGCGCGCTCGACCGAGGACCTCGAGTCGATCGTGCTCGCCACCTCCGAGAGCGGCGCGCCGGTCCGCATCAAGGACGTGGGCAGCGTCGCGCTCGGTCCCGACCTGCGCCGCGGCGTCGCCGATCTCGACGGGAAGGGCGAGGCCGTCTCCGGCATCGTCATCATGCGCGAGGGCGAGAACGCGCTGGAAGTCATCGAGCGGGTGAAGAGCAAGCTGAAGGAGATCGAGCCCGGCATGCCCGAGGGCATGAAGGTGGTCCCGATCTACGACCGCTCCGAGCTCATCACGCGCTCGATCGACACGCTCAAGGTCACCGTGATCGAGATCATGATCACGGTCGCCCTCGTCATCCTCGCCTTCCTCTGGCACATCCCGAGCGCGATCGTTCCGCTCGTCACCATCCCCGTCGCGGTCCTCATCGCCTTCATTCCCTTCCGCATGACGGGGA
>VBGQ01000006.1 GCA_005882055.1 Chloroflexota bacterium | reverse complement strand
CGTACGCGACCAGGACCGATGTGGCGCGCGCGACTTCGTGCTCGTCGTCGCCGGCGGTGAGCCGATGCGACATGGCGAGGCTGGTTGTGCCGATCCAGTCCACGCGCGAGGCGACGTCGACGGTCTCTCCAAAGAAGATCGGCGCGGTGTAGTCGACCTGGATCATGGCCAGGATCATGGGCATCTCCCCGACCGGCGAAAAACCGAGCACGTCGCGCAGGTACCTGATCCGTCCATGCTCGACGTAGCTCGTGGTGACGGCGTTGTTCACGTGGCCGAAGGTGTCCAGATCGCGAAAGCGCACCTCCACGTGGGTGTGGTGGCGGAACTCGTCGGTCACGGACCTTCGATTCTAGCCGGACGAGCGCGTTGGTCGTAGAGTCCGACCATGTCGATCCGCGTGCCGCCCCGCGGAACCCGGGGCGTGATGTTTCCCAAGCTGCCTACCTGGCTGGCCAGCTTCTTCTCGCGGCTGCAGCGGAGCCAGTTCCGGCGCAAGCGCGGCGGGAAGACCGGTGGAGGCGTCCAATCGCTGATCCTGGAGACCACTGGTGCGCGCACCGGCGAGACTCGCTACGCGATGCTTGGTTTCCTCGAGGAGAGCGCCGCATCGTGGTTGATCATCGCCTCGCTGGCGGGCACTGCACGGAATCCTGGGTGGCTGCACAACCTCGCCAAGAATCCCGATGCCAGCGTGGAGTTCGGGGACGGCCGCCGCGTGGCCGTCGTGGCGGAGACGCTGCACGGCCCCGACCTGGAGGAGGCGTGGAAGCGGATCGGCGCTGACGCGCCCGAGTACGTCAAATACCGATCCAAGACCGATCGCGACATCCCGGTGCTGCGCCTCCGACAACGCGCCTAGAGGGCCCCCGCGATCCGAGAGATGAGGGCCGCGAGGAGTGTCGTCCGGGGCACGACGCTCGAGAGGTCGAGCCACTCGTCGACTGCGGCCGCGCGCCCGTTCCGCGGAGACGGCGATCGATTCCGCGAGCTGGGCAAGCCGCGTTCCGGCAGCGGAAGCCTCCATCGGCCGATGCATGGCTGCTTCCTTCAGGTCCGCGATCACGCCGGGCACGCTTGGCCTCGCGACGATCGCGTCGACGGCCTTGCGCGCGTCGTCGAACGCCTGCGCGGACGGGGACCGGAGGTCGACCTCGAGGCGGCACTCGGCCGCGATGACGTTGGGTCGCGTCCCGCCGGCGATGACGCCCGCGTTCACCGTCACGCCCTCCCACTGCCCGTTCAGCGCGTGCAGCGACTCGACGGCTCGAGCGGCGGCGAGGATGGCGTTGCGCCCCTTCTCGGGCTCCACGCCCGCGTGGGCCGCGCGACCGTGATAGGTGATCGCCAGGTCGGCGACGCCCTTTCGGGCGCTCACGATGTCGCCGTTGGCGCGCGCGCACTCGAGGACGAGCGCCGCGTCGTGCTCGGCGGCCAGCGCCCGAATGTGATGGCCGGAGAACGGCGAGCCGATCTCCTCGTCGGGGTTTGCCACGAAAGTGATCCAAGGCGTTACACCAACCGACTGCAGCGCGGCGATCGCGTGCAGCCCTGCCAACAGGCCGCCCTTCATGTCACTGGTGCCAGGGCCGGTGGCTCGATCGCCGTCTCCGCGGAACGGGCGCGCGGCCGCAGTCCCGGGACCGAAGACCGTGTCCATGTGCCCGATAAGCAGGAGCCGCAGGCCGTTGCCGGCCAAGCGTCCAACCACGAGGTCGCCCAGCGGTGGTTCGCCTTCGGCGGGGTGGTGGGGGATCCGTCTGACGTCGGCTCCAAGGCGTGCCAGCTCAGCTTCGACGTGCGTCGCTACGGCATTCACGCCCTCCGGGGTGTACGACCCGCAGTCGATGTTGACGAGCTCCTCGAGCTCCGCGAGGTATCGGTCAAATGAGCTCGCCACGGCCTCGCGCAGCACGCTCAGGGAGGGGGAGCCAGGCTGGGGGCTGGGCATCGGCGCGTGAGTATACTGCCGGCCATGCCGAGCCAGCCGCGGGCGCGACCGGAGGCTGAGCTGCTCGAGCTGAGGGTCCTGGACGGGCCGAACCGGTTCTTCGTCAGGCCCTCCGTGAAGCTCGAATTCGAGGCCAAATCACCCGGTGTAGCGGAGTCCGTGGCGACCGCTGCGGGTGAGCAGGTCCGACGTCTCTATGACGGGCTCGGCCTCCCCCCGCCTCGCGTGACGGATCGCGTCTCCGTGAACGGACTGCGCGCTCTGGTCGCCTATCCGTGGCGTCGCCGCACGATCTCGCAGGCAATCGGCAGCGCGGCCGCCCGGATTGCGCTCGGGCGCAGCGGGACCCAGCGCGAGCTGAAGTCGCTTCGCGCGCTGGCACTGGGCCCGTTGCCATCCGTCCCTTCACCGCGCATTCCGTTGGTGGCGATCACCGGTACCAACGGCAAGAGCACCACGACGCGCCTCATCGCGCACATCGCGTCGCAGGCGGGGCTCGTCACCGGGATGACCAACTCGGACGGGATCTACGTCCGCGGCGAGCTCGTGGAAGCGGGGGATTGGACCGGGTTTGGAGGGGCGGGCCGGATCCTCTCGGAGCCGGGGATGGAGCTGGCGGTCCTCGAGACCGCTCGGGGCGGCATCCTGCTCCGTGGCCTGGGCTACGACCACAACGACGTCGCGGTCGTCACCAACGTGAGCCCGGATCACCTGGGGCTGCAGGGGATCGACACGCTCGAGGAGCTGGCGGAGACCAAGGCGACGCTCGTGCGGGTCACGCGGCGCGACGGGTGGGCGGTGCTCAACGCGGACGATGCCCGCGTATGGCGCATGCGGCGCGAGACGCGCGCGCGGTGGTACCCGTTTACGGCGGATCCGGAGTCGCCTGCGGTGCATGCCGCCCTCGAGCGAGGCGGACGAGCAGCGATCGTGGATCGGGGCTGGATCACGATCCGAAAGCCGCACGCCAGACCGATTCACCTGGCGCGCACCGCCGAGCTGCCGGTGACCTTTGGGGGTCTCTCCCGCGTGAACATTGCCAACGCATTGGCCGCTGCCGCCGCCGCAGACGCCATCGGTCTCAAACCCGAGCAGATTCGCGCCGGGTTGCGGTCATTCGGCCGCGACCTGGACGCCAACCCCGGACGATTGAACCTGTTCGAGCGCCGCGGGGTGTTGGCGCTGATCGACTTCGCGCACAACGAGGCGGGTCTGGCGGCCCTGCTCGACGTGTGTCATGTGCTGGTTGGGCGAACGGCATCGGGTCGGCGTTCCGGACGGATTCGCCTCGGTCTGGGGACGGCCGGTGATCGGACAGATGAGATGCTCCGCGGGATGGGCGAGCTGGCCGGTCGCGGTGCTGACGAGGTGGTGATCGCGGAGAAGCGCCACTACCTTCGCGGGCGTGACCTGGAGGAGATGAACGAGCTTTTCCGGGAAGGGGCGCGCCGCGGCGGGATTCGCGGCGAGATTCCGGACTACCCGACCGAGCTCGAGACATTGAGGGCCTTGGTCGCCAAGTCCAAGCGCGGGGACGTCGCGGCGGTCATGACCCACGTCGAGCGCGCCGAAGTCTTCGCCTGGCTCCAGGAAGAGGGTTTCAAGCCGGTGACCGTCGAGCGCGTGCGCGAGCTCGTCCGCCGCTCGTAGGGAGCGATCAGCCGGGGCCTAGGGGCTCCATCGGTCCATCTCCAGGAGCCTCGCCAATGTCCGCGCTCGAGCCTCCGTGCTGGCGGCGCTGAAGCTCCTTCCAGACCTCGTTGGCGTAGTCGACGCAGACAACCACCAGGTCGCCCGGCTGCCCGATATCGAGCGCGTGGCGCGTCGCTTCCATCTCGTCGAGGATGGTCTCGACCTCTTGCGTGCGCGCACCGTCGGCCATCGCCGCACGCACGCCCTCAACGACCAGCGCAGCAATCTCGCCGCGCTTGCGGCCGCGCGGGTTGCGGTCCTCGCGCACCACGATGTGGTCGAAATAGCCCGCGGCAACCTTGCCGAGCTCCCGGATGTCGTCGTCGCGCCGGTCACCGGCGGTGGCCATGACCCCAATCCGGCGTCCGGTCACCAGCGGCTGCGCGCCGCCTGGGGACGGCTGGGCGAGCCGCTCGACGAACTCGCCGAGCGCCCGCACCGCGGGCGGGTTGTGGGCGTAGTCCACCAACACCCGGAATCCATCGAGCTCCATCACGTTGAGGCGGCCCGGGGCCATGTAATAGCTGGTCGTGAAGGTTCGCAGCCCCTGGCGGATGTCATGCAGGTGCGTGCCCGCCGCCCACGCGGCCCCCGCCGCCGCGAGCGCGTTCTGGACGTTCATGCGCGCCCGACCCTCGAACGTTGCGGGGATCAGGTGCGTCCACACCAGTGGCATCGACTTCCGCCCCTGGCGCAGGACGATCATCTCGCCGTTGCGCCCGGTCTCGATGGTGACGGACCGCCGCCCCCTCGAGGCCTGGCGCTTGAGCGTCTCATTATCGGGGTCGAGGCTGAAGTAGATCACCGAGCCGGAGCAGTGGCGACCCATCGGCTGCACGTATGGATCGTCCGCGTTGAGGACCGCCGTTCCACTGCGCGGCACGGCTTCCACGATCACCTGCTTGACGTTGGCAAGCTGCCGCATGGAGGTGATCCCGCCCAGCCCCAGGTGGTCGCCCGTCACGTTGAGCACCACCGCCACGTCGTTGCGCTGGTATCCGAGGCCCTCGCGCAGGATGCCTCCGCGCGCGACCTCGAAGACCGCGAAGTCGACCATCGGGTTCTGGAGCACGGTCGACGCGGAGCGCGGACCGCTCATGTCGCCGCGCCGGATCATGCGGCCGTCCACGAATATCCCGTCGGTCGAGGTGAGGCCAACCTTGCGGCCCATCCCCTTGAGGATGTGCGTCACCATCCGGGCCGTCGTCGTCTTCCCGTTGCTCCCAGTGATCGCCACGATCGGAATGCGCGACGGCGTTCCCGGTGAGAAGAGCATGTCGATCACCGGCTTGGCCACGTACTGGGCCTCGCCTTCGGTCGGGTGGGTGTGCATCCGGAACCCTGGAGCGGCATTGACCTCCACGATCCCGCCGCCCACCTCGCTGACCGGCTGGCTGATGTCGGGGCACAGGAAGTCGATCCCCGCGATGTCCAGGCCCACCACCCGTGCCGCGAGCTCCGCGATCTCCGCGTTCTCCGGGTGGATCTCCTCGGTGCGGTCGATGCTGATCCCGCCCGTGCTCATGTTGCCGGTGCGCTTGAGGTAGACCCGCTGTCCGCGCGGCGGGATATCGGACATGGCGAATCCCTGCTCGCCGAGGTACGACGTCGACTCCGCATCGACCTTGATCCGCGTCAGCACTTTTTCGTGACCGATGCCGCGGCGTGGATCCGCGTTGGTGGCCTCGATCAGCTCGCCGACGGTGTGCTCGCCATCGCCCTCGACGTGGGCGGGCACGCGCTGCGCGACGGCCCGCAGCTCACCGCCGACGACCAGGCACCGATAGTCGTTGCCCTTCAGGAAGCTCTCCACCACCACGCCGCCGTTGCGGCTCTCTGCCCGCGCAGCGGCGTACCCAGATCGCACCGAGGCCTCGTCCGCGAGGTTGAGCATCACCCCGCGCCCATGGTTGCCGTCAATCGGCTTCATCGCCACCGGGTAGCCGATGCCGGCCGCCGCAGTGGCAGCCTCATCCTCGCTGCGCACCACCTCGGAGCGCGGGACGGGGATGCCGGTCGCCTGCAGCAGGCGATTGGTGAGCTTCTTGTCCGAGGCGATGTCGACGCCCAACGAGCTGGTCTGGCTGGTCATCGTGGCCCGGATCCGCTTCTGGTATATCCCGTGGCCCAGCTGCACCAGTGACTGCTCGTTGAGGCGGATGTACGGGATGTCTCGAAGTGCTGCCTCGTCCAGCAGCGCCTGCGTCGAGGGTCCGAATGCCGACCGCTCCGCGAGGAGCACGAGCTTCTCGAACTCGTGCACGAAGTCGAAGGTTGGGTCGGTCTCCACCAGATGGTTGACGAAGCGCACCGCCATGCGTCCGGCGGCGAGGCCCACGCTCTCCTCCGCATAGGAGAAGACGACGTGGTAGCGCCCCGGCTCGCCGGTGCTGCGCGTCTTGCCGCGCCCCACCTCGGTGCCCGCATCGCGCTGCAGCTGGAGCGCGACGTGCTCGGACACATGGCCCAGCCAGGTCCCTTCGCGCAGCCGCATCTCGAAGCCACCGGCACGACCCGTCGAGCATGAGTGCTGGCCGACCGCAGGCATCAGCTCGAGCAGTCCGTCGACGAAACTAGGAATGGTGTTCGACGGGAACGCCTCGAGCACCCCGAGATCCACGATCAGCTTGATCGCCGGGTCATAGCTCCAGAAGTTCGGCCCGCGGTAGACCCGAGTCTCGACGATCCGCAGCGTCCCGCGCGGCTTCTTGCCGTTGGCATCCGCGCGAGCCTTGGCGATCCGTGCGGCCTTGCGGTCGCCGGTGCGCGGACGGGTGCTGCGCACGGTCATTCGCTCGCCTCCTCGTCGCGCTTGGCACGCAGGCTCCGACGTCGCCTGCGCTCGGTGGCCAGCTCATCGGTCCCCTCCGCGGCAATGCGTCGCACGAGCCTGCGCGCCTGCCTGCCGGCTGCCTCGAGCGAGGCGAGCTCGCGATCGGTGCTGGCGACCGGGCGAAGCGGCGCGAGCAGCCGGCGTCGGCGGAGGTCGAACCGATAGCCCGCGGGGAGCGAATGCAGGATGACGCCGCTCACCATGATCGGGCGGTGGCGTTTGACCTCGTACGCGTCGGTCTGGATCTTGGTCGGATCCAGGATGGTGACCGAGCCCTTGCCAAGGACCTCGAGCATGCCCGACGGGGTGACCAGCGCTGCCGTGTCCTCGTCGATGCCGATGCCAAGCAGCGATGGCGACTGGGCGACGAGCGCAAGCAGCCGCCCGATCCGGTTCCGCTGCTCGAAGTGCTGGTCGATGATCGCCCCATTGAGCAGGCCCAAGCCCGCGCTCAGCTGGGTCATGCGCTGCTTGGGAGTCGCTCCGGAGGTCCCGAAGGCGACCATGTAGCTGCTGATCGCCGAGGCGCCCGCGCTCGTGCCGGCCACGATGGCGCCATGACGATGCCGGTCGACGATCGCCCGGCCGAGCAGCGTCCCCCCGATCACGCTGGCCAGCCGCAGCTGGTTGCCGCCGGTCATGAAGATGCCGGTGGCTTCGTCCAGCAGCTCGGCGAGGCGCGGGTCGTTCGCCTCCTCGCGGCTGAGCGGTCGGATGCCGCGTACTTCACCCACGCCCATGGCGTGGAAGAGGGAGCGGTACAGCTCGGTCGCCTCGTCGCCCAACGAGCTGGCCGTGCTGATCACCACCACCCGCGCATCGTGTACTCCCGCGAGGTTCACGAAGCGCGACAGGATCTGTCGCTGGCGGAGCTTGTCCTCCGCTCCACCGATGATCAGGAGGTGGCCGGCTCTGGGCGCCGCCGAGCGTGGCGTCTCGACCATGCGCGGCAGCATAACGGCTTGGGGAATCGCCGGGCGCACGGCTAGACTCGATCGGATGCCCATCGATCCTGCCTCGGATGCGGAACGCACGGAGCGGCGCGACTTCTACGCGGTGCTGGGGGCGGAGCCCTCGGCCACTGCCGGAGAGCTGCGCGCGGCCTTCCGCGAGTCGGTGCTCCGGCACCACCCCGATCGTGCCGCGACCAGCGACCTGGCCACGCGCCGTACGGCGGTGCTCAACCGCGCGTGGGCGGTGCTTCGGGACCCGCTACGACGGCTGCACTACGACCGAGCCCTGGAGCGGGGGACGGCGGAGACCCTGGAGTGGCCGCTCGAAGCCGGAGAGCGGCCGATCGCGCAACCCGTGCGCCCGAGATCGCAACCCGTTGCCCCCAGCCGCTGGCACCAGCCCCAGTGGCGCAACGTCGCGGGGTTCCGCGTCCCCGTGGCGGTCTGGATGGAGGGACCCGCGGCGCAGGACCGATGGATCGTCGAGCACCACATCGCGGGCCAGGACTGGCGGGCTCATTCCGAGCGCTACTGGCTCCGGTACGCGGCCCAGCACTACCGCGATCGCAATCGCATCGACGACTGGGTCGGCGCCGTGGAACGGCTCGTGGAGCTCGATGCCTCGTTCGACACCCTGGTGCGCGTGAACATCCGCGAGGCCTACCTGGCCACGGGGATGTACCTGCGGGGCGCCTCATTCCTGCAGCGCATCGGCGAGCGCTGGCCAGCACGAAGCGTCCAACGCGCCTGGATCCGCCGCGAAGTGCGGACGCTGCTCGGCGAGTTCCGCGATGCCCAGGTGCGCCGCGGGCGCGCCGCGGATCGAGCGGAGAACGCGGAGCTGCTCCTCAACTTCCTCGAGGCGCTCGAGGTCGAGCCATCAATCGCCGACGTGCGAGCGGCGATCGCCGCGCACCGGCGGGCGGGGCACGCGGAACGGGCCGCGGAGCTCGTCGAACGCGCCGTGGCCGTTCCCGTCAGCGAGCCTGGCCGCTGGTTCAGCCTCCTGCAGCTGCTCACCGAGGCGGGAGAGACCGAGCGCGCCTCGGCGCTCCTGGCCGAGATCGCACGGGGAGAGCATCCGGAGGCGCTCAACCCGCGCCTGATCCGCGGTGATCCAGTGCGCCGCCTGAGCGCCGCGCGGCGCCGTCTGACCCTCGCTCGCCGGCGCGAGCAGGAGAGCGTGCGACGGCGCCCTCGCCAGCCCGCGCTGACCCCTGCCGCGGGCGGAGTCGCGTCATGAGCCTGCGGCTGGACCTGCGAGCGTTGCTGGGCGCGGCGATCGGCGTGGTGGGCGGACTGGTCTCCGTCGCGTTCGGCCACGGGTCGGGCCAGGCGCCTCTCACCGTGATCGCCGTGCTGACCATAGCGCTCGTCGGACTCAGCCTGGGTGCCGCGGCCTCGCTGTACGCCTATGTCGCGGCGAGCGTGGCGATGATCCTGGCGAATGCGTTCCCAACCTCAGCAGCCACGACGTTTCCCGAGCTCGTTCGGGTGGGCGCGTTCGTCATCGGGTCTCCCTTCGTGATCCTGCTGGCGCTGCGAGCCGACCGGGAGCGTGCCGCCCTTCGTGCGGCGCGCGACGCTGGCGCTGCGATTCGCGGTCGGCTCCAGGTCGAGCGCGAGCACGCCGATGACGTGCGGCGTGAGGTGGACAGCGCCGGACGTCGGGCCGAGGCCGACCGGGCGCGCCTGGCGGAGGTGGCCGAGGTCATCCCGGAGCCGCTGATCGTGTACGACGCCGACGGTCGCGGTACGTATGCCAACCGTGCGGCGTTGCGCCTGTTCGGGCGCTCCTTCGTCGAGCGGAGCCCGCTGGAGTGGGGGAACAGCACCGACCCCAGAGACCAAGGGGGCAGCCCGCTTCTGCAATCGGAGTACCCGCAGGTGGCGGCCCAGACTCGCGCGCTGCGCCGGCGCATGACCGTTCGGCTTCCGATGTCCGGCCGTGACCTGCTCATCGACGTCGAGGGCACGCCGATCCCAGGCGGCGGAGCCGTGCTCCTGCTCCGCGACGTCGGTCGGGAGGAGGACGAGCGCCGCAGGCTCAGCCATTTCGCCAGCTTTGTCGCCCACGAGCTGCGCAACCCGCTCGCGGTAGCGCGAGCCCGCATCGAGCTGTCCCAGCGGGAAGCGCAGATCCCGGAGCGTTCCGCGACGCACGGTGCGCGCGCGCTGGAGTCGGTCGAGGCCGCGATCGCGGTGCTCGAGCGGCTGGAGATGTATTCGCGGGCGGAGTCCGGCGTCGTCGAGGCCGTCAACGAGCCGTTCGAACCACGACGGGCGGTGAGCGCCGCCGTCGAGCGGCTGCGGGCGCGGGGATCCGATCGCTCCGTCAAGGTTCGCGTACGCGGGCGTCCCCGGGCGCTGGGCGACCAGCGGCTTGCCGAACAGGCGGTTACCAACCTGCTGACCAATGCCGACCGCTACTCGGACGCCAAGTCACCCGTCCAGGTGGCCGTGGAAGTGGACGGTGACCAGGTGCTGGTGCGGGTCGCCGATGGCGGCCCCGGCATCCCCGACGACGTCGCCGAACGGCTCTTCAAGGACCGGGTGGCGGTGGGTCGAGGGCTGGGTCTGGGTCTCTTCCTGACAGATGCCATGATGGCCGCCCAGGGCGGATCGGTGCAGCTCGAGCAGCGTCGTCCGCGGGCGATCT
>VBGQ01000005.1 GCA_005882055.1 Chloroflexota bacterium | reverse complement strand
GCCAGCACCGCGGCCACCAGCGGCGCCAGGAGCGCCGCGACCACCCAGCGCACCGCCGGCGCATCGGCTCCAGAGGATCCCGGCGCCAGGCCAGGCAGCAGCACCAGCCCGATCCCGAGCAGCACCGCGACCGACCCGAGCTGGTCCTCGCGCCGCGCCAGGCGTCCCACGTGGCGGACCACCAGCATCACTGCGCCGGCGACCGCCGCGCCGGCGGCGAGCAGCACCAGGAGCTGGTTCAGCCAGCCGGCAAGTCCACCCAGCGCGGGATTGGCGATCGCGAGGTCCACCAGCACCACCAGCCCCGCCAGGGCGGTGAGCACGGCGGCGATCGACCGTCGCATGCCTCAGGCGCGCCCGACCAGGAAGGCGGCGATGTTTGCCCAACCCAGCAGCTGCACGACCGAGCCGAGCAGCAGCACCAGCACCGCCGCCCAGATCAGGCGATTCGCCGCCAGCACCCCGGCGCGGGCCTCACCGGGACGCAGGTCCGCGGAAGCCTCGAAGAGCTCCGGCCCCACCAGGGTTCCCTCTCCAAGCAGCAGGACCGATGACGCCTGCGAGGCGTCGGCGCTGCCGTAGGTGGTGGAGGCCTGGCCTGCCGCAGAGCCGAGCATCAGCAGGAATCCCTCCTCGCCCACCGAGCCCAGTACGTGGGAGGTCGCGTGCGTCGCTCCGGGTCCGGTCGTGACGCGTCCCGCCCGGCCTCCCCCTGCGAGAGCTCGCGCCGCCTCGGTTGCCCGGCCCTCGCCGACGTAGGTCACGTGCGAGCGCGCTGCGCGCTCGCGGGTCTCGGTGCGAACGTGCGCCGCGGCGACAAGTGCATCCGCGAGGTACGCGGTGACCGGGTCGTTGGTGGTCACCTCCAAGGGAACGGCGATGCCGGCCGTGCCCAGCGAGACGGCGGCGCCGGCGCCCGCCTCCGCGGCGATCGCCAGCGAACGAGGCAGGGTGGCCAGGCGGCCCAGGTCACGGGTCGTCCAGCGCGTCACCGGGCGCGCCAGCAGGGCAAGAAGCAGGAAGAGGACGAGGAGGATGCTTCCGATCCCCGGGGCTCCGAGCCGCGCGGTCGACGAACCGATGAGGTCCCCCAGCAGGCCGATCAGGTGGCCGGCGAGGTCACCGATGTTCGGCATCGTCCAGCGATTCGATCAGCCCGTCATAGGCCTCGTCGTTTTCGAGCAGCTCCTGCACGGCGGGAAAGCGGGCGCCGAGCAGGGGCCCCAGGATGGGTGACAGGAAGGCCCCCGTCTCCGCCAGGAGCGGACGCAGCGGGCGGTGGGCGTCGAGCAGCAGTCGGGCGGGCGCGGCCAGGCCGCGCCGTCGCAGTGCCTCGGCGATCGACTCCGGGGCGCCCCTCATGCGCTTTCGGCGGGCGGCAGCGCGGCCGCGCGCGTGGCGACGGCCTCCAGGGCCGCCTGGTACTCGGCGAGCTCATCGGCGTGCGTCACGGCCACCACCACCGACTCGGGAGTCCATCCGCCAGAGTCCGCGCGGTCCGCGATCGCTCCGAGCAGGATCTCGGCAGCCTCCGCCGCCGGGAAGACACCGCGCTCCACGCCAATCGGTCCCAGCGCGATGCGCCGCAGCGACAGGTGGCCGGCCGCGTCGAGCGCCGCATCGATCGCGCGCCGCAGCTGATCGGGGTCGCGTCGCAGGTCGTGTCCAACCCCGACGACGTGGATGACGTACGGGGCCGCGAGCTGCCCGCCGCCGGTGACCACCGCGCTTCCCGCCGGCACGGGCCCCTGAGCGACGGCTTCGGTCTCCACCTGGTTCCCGCCGCGCCGCTTGACCGCCGCCGCGACCGGCGCCGTCATGAACAGGCTCTCGTTGGCCGGAACGATGACGGCATCGACCTCAAGCTCGGCGACCTCCCCCTGCCAGATCTCGATCTCGATGGGCAGTGTCATGGCGCCTCGCAGTTGTCGCGCCTCCACTCGCTCAGCCCGGTCCCGGCAGATGGATCCGCGGGAGTCGCTCCCGAAGAGCGGTCGTTACTTCGTAGTTGATGGTCCGGCGTTCTGCGGCAACCTCGTCGGCGGTGATCCGCGCCGCTCCCTGGCTGCCGATCAGGGTGAACTCGTCGGCGTAGGTTACTCCATCGACCTCACCGATATCGATGGTCAATCCGTCCATGCTGATGGCCCCCACGATCGGTACCCGTTGGCCGCGAACGAGCGCCTGACCGTTGTTGGCGTGCACCCGCGGCCAGCCGTCGCCATAGCCGATCCCCAGCGTCGCGATGCGCGTCGCACCGCGGGTCCGGAAGCGCAGCCCGTAGCCGATCCCCTGCCCCGCCGGGAGGTCGAACAGGCGCAGCGGCAGGGCTCGCAGCGACAGGGCCGGTCGCAGGCCCAGGTCGCGGTCGAGCGCCCAGTGTGGGTTGAGGCCGTAGAGCATCAGGCCCGGACGCACCGCATCGGCGAAGCCACCGATGCCCGCCACGATCCCGCCGGATGCCGCGACGTGGACCAGGCCCGGATCGACGCCGGCGGAGCGCATGGCGTCGAGCACCTGCGCCAGGCGCAGCAGCTGCACATCGGTATACGAGTCGTCCTCGCCAGGCACCGCCAGGTGGCTGAAGGTGCCCACCAGCCGCAGACGGGGGCTTCGCGCGATGGCGACCGCCAGCTGCGTGGCCAGCTCGGGCTCCGCTCCCTGGCGGCCCATGCCACTGTCGACCTTGAGATGGACCGATGCGTGCCGGTCCAGCCTGGCCGCCGCCGCCTCGAGCATGGCCAGGCTCTCCGCGGAGTAGACGATCGGCTCGAGATCCGATGCGATGGCCGGCTCCGCCTCCGGATCGCCGAGTCCCCAGAGGACGAGGATCGGGGCATCGATCCCGGCGGCGCGCAGCTTGAGCCCTTCCCCGAGCGTCGCGACCCCCAGCCGCTCGGTGCCCGCGGCGAGCAGCGTGCGTGCCACCTCGACGTCGCCGTGGCCGTAGGCGTTCGCCTTCACGACCGCGATCACCTCCTTGCCGCCGCCCGCCAGCTCGCGGACCACTCCCAGGTTGTGCGCAATGGCAGCGTGGTCGATCTCCACCCAGGCCCGATGCGGGCTGCGCGCCGGGCTCTCGCCGATCCCCACGCTCACCGGTCGCGATCCGACCGGATCGACTCGGCCGCCTCGGGGAGGAGGTTGGCGATGTCGCGCGCCATGGTCCCCGAGCGTCCGATGCGCCGCTCGGCGATCTGGCCCGCGGCGCCGTGCAGCGCCACGCCCAGCATCGCCGCGGTCCGCGGCTCGCAGCCCCCTGCCAGCAGCGCGCCGATCGCCCCCGACAGCACGTCGCCGCTCCCCGCGGTCGCCAGCGCCGGCGAGGCGACCTCGGAGACCGCCACGTCACCCTCAGGCCCGGCCACAACGCTGTGCGCGCCCTTGAGCACGACCACCTGGCCCCACAGGATCGCCGCCTCGCGCGCCTTCTCAGCGCGGAAGGCGTCGTCGTCGGCCAGCTTCCCGACCTCACTGGCACGCGTCAGGCGCGCGAACTCGCCGGGATGCGGGGTCAGGATCAGCTGGGTCGAGACCGTTCGCCACCAGCCGACGACATCGGCCAGCGCGTTGAGCCCATCGGCGTCCACCACCCCGGGCTTGCGCAGCTCGTCGATCAGGTGCCGCGTCCGCCGCAGCGTCGAGGGCTGGCGGCCCAGCCCAGGCCCGATCACCGTGGCGTCATAGTTGACCGCCTCGTTGGAGAGCCGCCGCCAGCCAATCGGTCCTATCAGGCCGGCGGCCTCCTCCTGGAGAAGGAGCATGGTCAGCTCCGGGACCTCGCCGATCAGGCGCATCCCCACCGACTCCGGTGTGGCCACGCACACGAGGCCCGCGCCGGTGCGCGCCGCGCCCAGGCCCGCGAGCAGCGCCGCGCCCGAGTACTCGAGCGAGCCGGCGACCACCAGCACGCGTCCAAAGGTGCCCTTGTGCGCCCGCGTGCCGCGCTGTGGCAGGTTGCGCTGCACCCAGGCGCGGTCGATCTGCGTCACCGCCACGGCAGGTCCCCTCCGCTCGCTGCCCCGTCGGGCCGGTCCGCCATGGCCACCGCGACCGCCATCCGCCGCTCGTGCGAGATCGAGACGGTCACCTCGCCCAGCCCCAGCGCCTGGGCACGCGCCGAGGCGCGCCCGTGAAGATGGACCTGCGGCTGTCCGGCGCGGTTGGGAAGCACCTCGATCTCGCGCCAGCCGACCCCGCGCACGCCGAGCCCCAGCACCTTGCTGACCGCCTCCTTGGCCGCCCAGCGCCCCGCGATGCGCTCCGGCCGGCCACGGCAGTAGCGGTCCTCGGACGGCGTCAGGATGCGGCGGCGGAAGCGATCCGGATAGCGGTCCAGCACCTCAACGATCCGATCCACGTCGATGAGGTCGATGCCGACCTCGTGGCGGGTCACCCCTCGGGGCTCACTACTCGACGGTCACCGACTAGGCCAGGTTGCGCGGCTGGTCGACGTCGGTCCCGCGAGCGACCGCGACCTCGTACGCGAAGAGCTGCAACGGGAGCGTCGTGACGATGGGCGAGAGCGCCTCGATCGTCTCCGGCACGTACAGCACGTCCTGCGCGTAGCGCCCGATCTCCTCGTCGCCCTCCGTGGCCACCGCGATCACCGGTGCCTCGCGTGCGCGCACCTCGGCGACGTTGCTCACCACCTTGTCGTAGGTCGCTCCCGCCGTGGCGATCGCCACCAGGGGCGTCTGCGGGTCGAGCAGCGCAATCGGTCCGTGCTTGAGCTCGCCGGCGGCGTATCCCTCGGCGTGGACATAGCTCAATTCCTTGAGCTTGAGCGCGCCCTCCATGGCGATCGGGTAGCCGAGCGTGCGACCGATGTACATGACGTCGCGCACTCCGGCGTACCGGCGCGCCACCTTCTTGATCTGGGGCGCCAGCTTGAGCGTCTCGGCGGCCTGCGCCGGCAGGTCCCGCATCGCGAGGCCGATGGCGCGCACCTGGTGGGGCGTCAGCTTCCCGTGCAGCGCGGCCAGCTGCAGCGCGATCAGCTCGAGGACCAGCACCTGGGTGACGAAGGCCTTGGTGCTGGCGACGGCAATCTCCGGACCGGCCTGCAGGTAGCAGACTGCGTCCGCGTCGCGGGTCAGGGCGCTGCCCACCACGTTGGTGACGACCACCACGGTCGCGCCGCGCTCCGCGGCCATCCGGGTGGGTGCGAGCGTGTCAGCCGTCTCGCCGGACTGGCTGACGCTGATCACCAGCGTCCGCTCGTCGATGGGCGGTGGACCGTAGCGCATCTCCGAGCCGATCTGGCTCGCCGCCGGCAGCCCGGCCCATTGCTGGATCAGGTAGGCCCCCACGTCGCTGGCGTAGCGCGCCGTGCCGCATCCGACCACGTACACCCGATCGATTGCCTTGAGCTTGTCGGCGATGGCGGTCAGCTCGGGGATCGCCACGCTCCCGTCGGTCGCCACGCGGCCACGCAGCGCCTCCTGGATGGCGTGCGGCTGCTCGTAGATCTCCTTGAGCGTGAAGTGGCGGAACCCGCCCTTCTCCGCGGCATCGAGGGTCCACTTGATGCGGGTGACCTCGCGCTGCACCTTGGCCCCGTCCAGATCCAGGATGCGGACACCTTCGGGGCTCACGTCCGCCAGGTCGCCTTCCTGGAGGATGACCATGTTCTTGGTGTGCTCCAGGATGGCCGGCACGTCGCTGGCCAGGAACCCCTCGCCGTCGCCGAGCCCCACGATCAACGGCACGTTCATGCGGGCGCCCACGATCCGATTGGGATGATCGGTGTGCATGACACCGATGGCGTACGCGCCGCGCACCTCTCGCAGCGCCAGGCGCACCGCCTCCACCAGGTCGCCGTCGTAGCGCGACTCGATGAGGTGGGCGAGCACCTCGGTATCGGTCTCGGAGACGAACTTGTGCCCGTCGGAGCGGAGCTGTTCCTTGAGCTCGGAGTAGTTCTCGATGATGCCGTTGTGGATCAGCGCCAGGTTGCCGGTGCAATCCGCGTGGGGATGCGCGTTGGTGTCGTTTGGGCGGCCGTGCGTCGCCCAGCGTGTGTGCGCGATACCCGGGTGGCCGACCGGCGTATTGCCGTTGAGGTTGAGGTGGTCGGTCAGGTTGCTGAGCTTGCCGGCTCGCTTCTCGATGAAGACCTCGCCCTTCTCGGTGAGCACGGCGATCCCCGCCGAGTCATAGCCGCGGTATTCCAGGCGTCTCAGCCCCTCCAAAAGGATTGGGGCGGCGTCGCGCGGCCCCACGTACCCGACAATGCCGCACAAATGGTCGCCCTCCTAAGTCAGTTCAGACGCGACTCCGCGAGCCGGGCGAGCCCGCGGGCGATCTCAGAAATCTCCTCGGAATCGTCCCCCTCGACCATGATCCGCAGCTTCGGCTCCGTGCCGGAGGGCCGGACCAGGATCCGTCCCCTGCCATGGAGCACGTTCGTCGCCTGTGACACGGCGGCGCCGAACTCGGGGTCGATCTGCCACTGATCCTTGTGACGGACGGCCGAGTTTATCATCACCTGCGGAAGCCTCGGGATCCGCGCGGCGAGCTGCGACAGGCTGGCCCCATCCGCCGCACGCAGGGTCTTGGTGAGCTCGATGGCGGTCAGGAGCCCGTCGCCGGTGGTCGCCCGGTCGCGGAAGATGACGTGCCCGGACTGCTCCCCGCCCAGCATCGCTCCGGTTCGCTCCATCGCCTCGAAAACGTGGCGGTCGCCCACCTGGGTGCGCAGCACGCTGCCGCCCGCGGCGTTGATCGCACGTTCGAGGCCGCCGTTGCTCATCACCGAGACCACCAGCAAGCCCTGCGCCAGCGTGCCGGCGGCGAGGCGGTCGAGCGCGCAGACGCCCATCACCACGTCGCCGTCCACGATCTCTCCCCGCTCGTCCGCGGCGATCAGCCGGTCCGCGTCGCCGTCGAAGGCGAAGCCCAGGTCGAGGCCGTTGGCCTTGACCGTGCGCGCCAGCCCTTCCGGCTGCGTTGACCCGCAGCCGTCGTTGATGTTCGAGCCGTCCGGCTCGGCGCAGAGCACCGTGACCGCCGCTCCCATGCCGCGGAACAGCTCGGGCGCAATCGCGCTGGCCGAGCCGTTGGCGCAGTCGATGGCAA
Source organism: Chloroflexota bacterium (assembly GCA_005882055.1). Lineage (GTDB taxonomy): Bacteria > Chloroflexota > Limnocylindria > QHBO01 > QHBO01 > CF-82. The sequence continues at coordinate 2,938 of VBGQ01000005.1, read as the reverse complement.
TGCGCATGCCCTCGAACGCGTCGCCCGCCGCTTCTGCGAGGTGCGCGCGATACGCCTCAACCGCAGACGGGTCACGCGAGATCGTGCCCAGGTCGCCGTTCGCCGGCCGCTCCAATGACTCCGCCTGGAAGATGAGGTGCTCGAGCAGGTCCTCCGCCTCGTCGTCCACCTTGCGTCCGCCCGAGATCACCTTGAGCCCGTTGTCCGCGGCCGGGTTGTGCGAGGCACTGACCATGATCCCGGCGTCGAAATCACCGGTGGCCGCCACGTAGGCGAGGCATGGGGTGGTCACGACGCCCAGCTCCACGGCATCGGCTCCCACGCTGGCCAGGCCAGAGCCCAGCGCCGCCACGAGCATGTCGCCTGAGCGCCGCGTGTCCTGGCCGACGACCACCCGGTGGTGCTCACCGCCGAGCAGGTGACCGACCGCTCGCCCCAGGTCGTGCGCCAGCGTCGGGGTCAGGTCAACGTTTGCGACGCCGCGGATCCCGTCGGTCCCGAAGAGGCGACCCATTCAGGGCGACGGGCTTGGACTGGGAGTGGGCCTCGCGATGACGACGGGGACCTGTGCCGGCGAGAAGCTGACCAGCGATACGCCCGCGGGCAGCGTCACCCCGGGCGTGAGCTGATAGGTCCCCGGCCCGAGCCCGGTGACGTCGACGAATGGCGTGAACTGCGTCGCCTTGAGGGTCGCCAGGGTTGGCTGCGGGCCGGCAATGGTCATCGAGATCTGGCCCAGCTGCGGCAGGCAGGTCGAGCCGGATGGCACGTTCCGGCAGGTGACTCCCACCAGGTAGGTACGGCTGGCCTGCGCCGGACCGATGACGACCGTGACCCCCAGCGTGGCGGGCTCCCCCTTGTCCAGGCGTACGCCGGCTGGCAGGACTGGCTTGACGGTGAAGGTGCGATTCGCCGTCAGGCCGGCGATGTCGATGGGGTCGGTGGTCACGTCGGAGACCGATGCCAGCGCCGAGGGCGTGCCGCGCAGGGTGACCGCTGCCGGGGTGGTGGTGACCTGGTTGACCTGGTAGCCCGCCGCAGGGGCACCGCCCAGGCGCGGCCTGATGGGAACGGTCTTGCTCGTCTCCTGGGTGGTGGCCGGGATCTGGACCGAGATCACGTCCGGGGTAAGCTCCACCGCCTCGACGGGCTGGCCTCGCGCGTCAACGGCCACGAGGCGGACCTGGCCGGAGAAGTCGATCCCCGACGCGTCGATCGTCACGCGCGCCTGTGCTGCGACGACCTGGTTCAGGAGGGAGCGCGGGCCGCGCGCCTCGACCTTGTCCGCGCTGAGCGTCGGGGTCCCGAGCTCAAGGCCGGCCGGCACCGTCCCGCGGTCGAGGACCACGGGGACGCTGTGCGTGTCGAGTACGTCCAGGTTCACCGTGACGCGGGTGGGCGTGAAGTCGAGCCAGCTCACGCCATCGGCCAGCGAGCGGACCTGCACCGGAAGGCTCTGCTGCTGCCCGGCGCGCTGCATGTCGTACTGGGAAAGGTCCACGGTCGCGGCGAAGCTGTCGGTGGTGACCGGCGCGCTCGTGCCGCTGACCTCTCGGTAATGGACCTGCACGGTCCCGAGGTCCTGGGTGATGACGTACGCCCCGTTGGGCTGGTTGATGCGCTGGATGGGCACGCCAGGGATGCGCGCCTCGGTGAACGAGCCGGAGAAGACCAGCCCGGTGTACAGGATTGTCGCCAGCCCCGTCGCCCCCAGCTTGAGCTCCCAATTCCGGAAGATCCAGCGCATCAGCCGCGGCGCTCCAGGGGAATGACCGTTTCGGTGGGAGGCGTCGTCTCTGCCGGCGGAGCGGCCGTCGCCCCTTGTTCCCCGTCAACGCGCCGCTCGCGCCGTCGGCGCAGGTGCAGCCGGGACGGGCCGTGCGTGCGTTCCTCGCCGATGATCCTCGACTCGGGGTCCGCCGGACCGGTCGGCTCCTCGCCCGTACCGATCCCCCATCTCCCCTCGAGCGTTCGGCGCAGCAACGGCACCGCGCGCCGGGGAGTCTGCGGCCGGATCAGGTTGAGGATGCGACGGCGCAGCTGCTCCTCGGTCAGGTTCCGCTCGATCCGGCCCCGGAGCACCAGGCTGATCGAGCCGGTCTCCTCGCTGACGACGATGATCACCGCATCGGTCTGTTCGCTGATGCCAATCGCAGCTCGATGGCGCGTGCCGTATCGCTCGGAGTCCATGACGTTCTGGCTGAGCGGCAGCAGCACCCCGGCGGCCAGGATCCGGTTGCCGGAGATGATGACCGCGCCGTCGTGCAGGGCGGTCCCGCGGTAGAAGATGGTGACCAGCAGCTCTGCGCGCAGCTCTGCATTGAGTGGCACGCCGGACTCGGTCGCGAGGTCCTGGAGGCCGGTGTCGCGCTCGATCACGATCAGCGCGCCGTGCCGCGATCCGGCGAGCAGCCGCGCCGCCCGGCTCACCTGCCCTGCCACGCGCTCCGCCTGCGTGACCTCGCTCGAGACGAAGAATCGGTTCAGCGAGCCCACCCGACCAATCTGCTCCAGCGCGCGACGCAGCTCGGGCTGGAAGACGACCACGATCGCGAACAGGCCCACCACGGCACCGGTCTGCAACAGCGTGGAGAGGAGCTTGAGATCGAGGGCCTGCGCGGCCAGGTAGACCAGATACAGGATCGACAGACCGATGACGATCCGCACCGCCCGCGTGCCGCGGATCAGGATGAAGATCCAGTAGATGACGACCGCGACCAGCAGGATGTCGATGATCGACGTCCAGCTGCCCTGAAGAAACGTATCGAAGAACTCGCGGATCGCGTTCAGCACAACGGTTCAGCCGGCCCTGCTACGTCCGCGCGATTCTACCGCGGGCGTCCCCTCACGACCCCCGGAGCGTGGTGGTCAGGCGCCCGTCAGGTGCCAACGGCCAGCTCCGCCTGAGCTCGGGCGATCTCCTCGAGCACGTCCGGAT
>VBGQ01000127.1 GCA_005882055.1 Chloroflexota bacterium | reverse complement strand
CCGCTGGTCGACAACCGGCACGCCTATCGCGGCGGTAGTGATCACCGCTGGAACGGTGACCATCAACTACGTTTACGATCCGGTGGCTTTGCAAGGGGCGGTCGCCGCCACCGACGTGGAAGACGCGCAAGGGGCCCCACTTGCACATCTCGGATTCTGCACAGGGCCAAGCACAAACCCCACCAGCGGCAGCGGGATCAGCGTCGGAGTGACCAAGACTGCGAGTTGTGGGGTCGTCAACGCTGATCAGACGGTCACGGTGCAGGGCTCCATCACCGTCGTGCGGCATCTGGTGGAGCAAGATCCCAGCATCCCGCGGGTTCCGATCCGCATTCGGACTACGCGCGACACGATCTTCGCCGGCGATGGTTCGATTCTTGGGGAGGTGACATCCATCCCTGGCCTGACCGGCTACGTATTGGCGTCGGACACCAATACCGTAACGGTGCCTTATCAGGTCACGTTTGCTCCAGGATCGGCTGATGTATTCACGAACAAGATCGAGATCACGATCGAGAACGCGACGTCCGGCTTGGACCGCCACAAGTACTATCACGCTTCCGCGGCATTCGACCTCTGCCAAGTGGGTGCCGCAACTCCGACACCGACTCCCACTCCGACCCCGGAAGGATCGGTAAAGGCGGCGACGCCAACGCCAACGCCTTCACAGGCGACCTCGCCAGGTACCTCTGGATCGCCAGAGGGCTCCGTTAAAGCGGCAACGCCTCTCCCGTCAGCGAGCGTTCCAAACACGGCCGCCGATTCACCGCCGGGTGGTGGGAGCCCCGCGCCTCTGCTTGCATTCGGGATACTCCTGGTCAGCTCCGGTGCATCGCTCGCCTGGGCCAGGATCCTCATTCGCCGATAGCTCGCCGAAACCTCTCTCGACCGAAGAGCCGCCCTCCTGGGCGGCTCTTCGCCTTACCTGCTCGGCAATTCCCCCGCTTGGGCACTCCTGTGCGCTGATTTCGCAGCATCGGTCGTCGCGGCGTCTTTGGACCCACCGAAAGCCCGCGAAATTGGTGTGGATAAGTCGGTTCTGGTATTGACTGGTGGGGTTCGCGGGACTAGGGTCGGCCGGTACCGCCGCGTTGCCCTGAGCGGTAGGCCGCGCCCGAGCCTTAGCGGGCTACCACATCGGTCTGCTGCCCAGCCGAAATAGATACCGCGGCGTCCTGGCCCCCTCTGGATGGTTGCGAGACATCCCCTGGTGTCATCGCCTGCCGCATGCGCGCGTCCCCAGGGAGGGTGGAGCTTGAGCCTTCGTCATCCGATCGGACTCATTCGCATTTCGCTGCCCTGGACGGTGGCAGCTCGGGGAGGCCTCACATGAGCGGGAATCCAATACCTCCGGCTGAGCTCGAACGTCGGCTTAGGCTCCGTCAAGCCCAGGTCCGGGCGGACATGGTTCGGCACTACGTCCGCAAACAACGGCACGGCTTTCACCGCTTCATTGCTCCGTTCCGCAAGCCGCTGATGGTGGTCGGCGGCTTCGCTGGAGTCCTCGCCGTATCAGCCGGAGTCTGGGCCGTTCTCGCTACGTACGACATCAACCTGACGACGGCGAACGCCCAGGGAACGGCAAACGGCGGGGTCTTTGTCCAGGGCGGCGTGGGCTCCGGAACGGGGACCTTCGATCCCTTCCTCACGGAGAGCCCGGGCGGTGGCACATCACCCGAATCAGGCATCAACGTATGCATTACCGCCGGCTGTCCCGCACCGCAGTTCGACACGTTTGCCGGTGGTGGACGGACGCATGCGATCCAGGTCGCAGGAATTCCGACCATTACGTTTACGCCGCAAGGCGGGGTAGCGGGCCAGTACCGCGAGTTCTCGCTCGACGCAAATGACAC
>VBGQ01000004.1 GCA_005882055.1 Chloroflexota bacterium | reverse complement strand
CAGACCGACCAGCCCGGACATGAGGAGGAGGAGGGTCATCGAACCGAGGGCCGGCGCCGTGCTGCCCAGGTTTCGTCCCCAGTTGCGGGCCGCGGAGCCGAACACGAGGCGGAGGAGGTTGGCGGCGACGGTCTGGATCAACCTTCGTCGCGGGAACCGGCCGGTCAAGACGACGCCAGCCACGCCATCCTCCCGGTCTGGCCCGCCGGCTGGTCACGAACCAACCGGCCGTCCACCAGGGTCACCACTCGCCGCTTCAGGCGGGTCACGATCTCGACGTTGTGCGTGGCCACCAGCACGGCGGTGCCCCAGGCCGCGATGTCCTCGAAGAGGTCCATGATCTCCCACGCCGTTTCCTGGTCGAGGTTGCCGGTGGGCTCGTCCGCGATGAGCAGCGGCGGCTGCACAACCACCGCGCGGGCGATCGCGATTCGCTGCTGCTGGCCTCCCGAGAGCTGGTGCGGGAACGCACGGCCGCGGTCGCCCAGACCCACCGCCTCGAGGGCGTCCAGCGCGCGGTCCCTGGCCTCGGCGTCCGAGATCCGCAGGTCTCCCACCTGGAGGCCGAAGGCCACGTTCTCGAGCGCGGTCAGCCGGGGCAGCAGCTTGTAGTCCTGGAACACCACGCCCACCCGACGCCGCAGCTCTGCGACGTGTGAGGCCTTGAGGCGATGCGCCGCGATCCCGGCCACCCAGACCTCGCCGGCGGTGGGGCGGATCTCGCGGTTGATCAGCTTCAAGAGCGTCGTCTTGCCCGCCCCGCTGGGCCCGACCAGGAGTGTGAGCTCCCCAGGATGCAAGGCCAGGTCGATGCCATCGAGGGCATGCCTGCTTCCGTAGGCTCGGCTCACCCCTATGAGCTCGACGATCGGCGGGCGGTCGGGCACGACTGAGGGCACTTCTCCGGAGGGCTAACGGCGGATTCGCGGGAATCCGGCGCTCATATAAGAAGACGCGCGCGAGGCCGCCCGATGACGGCAGGTCTAGTGCAGGAGTCGCTGCCAGTCCCGGGGGACCCGGCCGGCGGGTCCCGGCACGGGCTGTTCGGGCGGGTGATGCCGGGGCGGGGCCAGGTCCGGACCTTCGAGGAACTGCTCTGCGGCGTAGTCCCAGAACCAATCCTCGTCCGGCTCGAAGCTCTGCGCGACGCGGTGTCCGGTGTCGGCGGCGTGGTGGCTTGCGTGCTGCGATGGTGACGAGTCGCAGCAACCGACATGGCCGCAACTGGCGCAGCGCCGGAGATGCAGCCACCAACCGCCGGAGGCGAGGCATTCGGCGCAGATATTCATTGCGTACGCAAATACCTTTGGAGCCTGGCATGGCCGAGCGGTGGCCCGAGCTGACGCTCTCGAGCTGGGAAGACACGCGGGACACGCTTCACCTCTGGACTCAGATCGTCGGCAAGGTCCGGCTCGCTCTCGAGCCGATGGTCAATCACTGGTGGCAGGTTCCGCTGTACGTTTCGGCGCGCGGTCTGACGACATCCGTGATGCACGCGAACGGTGCCGGCCTGGAGATGGAATTCGACTTCATCGCACACGTCCTGGCCGTCCGCACGTCGGGCGGTGAAGAGCGCCAGATCGCCCTTCAGCCGAGGTCGGTGGCCGACTTCTACGCGGCGACGATGAGCACGCTGGATGGTTTGGGCGTGCACGTCAAGATCCTGGCGAAGCCCGTCGAGATTCCCAACGCGATTCCGTTCGCGAAAGACGAGATACACGGCGCGTACGACGGGGCGGCTGCGCACCGATTCTGGGTGGCTTTGAGCCAGGCGCATCGCGTGATGTCTCGATTTCGGGCCGGCTTTCGTGGCAAAGCGAGCCCAGTGCATTTCTTCTGGGGCGGCTTCGACCTCGCTGTGACGCGATTCTCGGGCCGGACCGCGCCGAGACACCGCGGCGGGATACCGAACTGCCCCGACTGGGTGATGGAGCAGGCGTACAGCCACGAGGTCAGCAGCTGCGGGTTCTGGCCAGGCGGCAGCGCGGAGGGCTCCTTCTATTCCTACGCCTATCCCGAACCGGAAGGCTTTGCGGTGCGCAAGGTTCAGCCAAGCGCCGCCTACTTCGACGAGGCTCTAGGCGATTTCATCCTGCCTTACGCCGCGGTTCGCATGAACCCTGACCCCGACGTGCTGCTGCTCACCTTTCTCCGGAGCACATACGAGGCAGCGGCAGACTTGGGACGCTGGGACAGGGATTCCCTCGAGGTGGTCTGAGCGGGTCCGAAGTACGGTTAGGCAGTGGGGTGCCTGATCGGTCTCGACATCGGATCGAGCGGAGCGCGCGCCATCGCCATCGATCTCGGCGGCAAGGTGGTGGCCGCCGCCACGGAGGGATATCCGATGGCGACCCCGCGCCCAGGCTGGACCGAGCAAGAGCCTGAGGACTGGTGGATCGCGAGCCAAAACGTCCTCCACCGCGTGGTATCCGGGTCTGACCAACCGCCTCTTGCCCTAGGCCTTACGGGCCAGATGCACGGCGCCGTCTTCCTCGACGAGAACGACCACGTCATCCGTCCGGCGCTGCTCTGGAACGATCAGCGCACGGAAAGGCAGTGCGAGGACATCACGGCCAAGGTGGGGCGGGAGCGGCTGGTCCAGATCGCCGGGAACCCCGCGCTGACCGGCTTTCAGGCCCCGAAGATCCTGTGGCTCCGCGACGAAGAGCCTGCGGCGTACGCCCGTCTGCGGCGCGTCTTGCTGCCCAAGGACTACGTCCGGCTGATGCTTACCGGCGACCGCGCCACTGATGTCTCCGACGCGTCGGGCACGCTCCTGGTGGACCTGCGCCGGCGGCGGTGGTCAGAGGAGATCCTCGAGGTGCTGGAGATTCCTCGAGACTGGCTGCCCGCGGTGCACGAGGGCCCCGACGTGACGGGCGTAGTCACCCCTTCCGCCGCGGCGGCGACGGGGCTGCCGGCCGGCTTGAAGGTGGTCGCCGGCGGCGGCGACAACGCGGCCGCTGCGGTCGGCAACGGCGTCGTCCGGCCGGGCATCGTCAGCTCGTCCGTCGGCACGAGCGGTGTCGTCTTCGCGCACAGCGACCAACCCGTGATCGATCCGTTGGGCCGTCTCCACTCGTTCTGCCACGCGGTTCCAGGCGCGTATCACGTGATGGGAGTGACCCTCTCGGCGGGTGCCTCGTTGGGATGGTGGCGCGAGGTCGCCTCGCAGGACAGGGACTATGGCGCGCTGGCCGCGCTGGCCGCGGAAGCACCTCCTGGCTGCAGCGGCCTGCTCTTCCTTCCTTATCTATCCGGGGAGCGAACGCCCATCCTCGACCCCGCCGCCAGGGGCGCGTTCGTCGGTCTGAACATGACGCACACCCTCGCCCACCTCACCCGTGCCGTGATGGAGGGCGTGGTCCACAGCCTCAAGCAGTGTCTGGATCTGATCGCCGGTCTGCCTCTGCCGATCACCGAGATCCGAGCTACCGGAGGCGGAGCGCGCAACGCGCTATGGCTTCAGCTCCAGTCCGACATCTTCGGCATGCCGGTGTATCGCAACGTCGTCGACGAGGGGCCGGCGTTCGGGGCCGCCCTGCTGGCAGGAGTTGCGTGCGGCGCGTATCCGTCCGTCGCGGAAGCGACTTCCCTCGTCCGCCTGGCGGCGGAGGTCATCCAGCCGGATCCCGGGCGGACGCGCCTCTATCGGGAATATCACGAGGTCTTCGCGGACCTCTACGGATCGACCTCGGGGGCGATGCACCGGCTGGCGGCGCTGGGCATCACACGCGGTTAAAAAGGCGGTGCAGGCTGGATCGCGCGCTTCCAGGTTCGTCGGAGCATCCACAGACCGACCGCTGAAATCACGCCGATCCCGCCGAACTCGAACAAGATGAATATCCAAGGGACCACGGCAGCCGCACGGGGAATCGAGCCACCCTGGATCAGGCCCGTCGATGATGTCACCACAAGCGTCAGGAGGATGGCGATGCCTCGCATCGAATCCCACAGGGCATGCAAAAGCGCAACGGCGAAGAACAGGCCGATGAATCGTGGCGCAAATATCGCAAGCCGGCCGCTCCTGGAGGCGGCGGCAAACAGCGCGCCCCCCAGGATGCCGGTCCACAGCCCATGGCCGACCGGGGCGAGGATGCCGCGAAGCACCTCCGCAAAGACCAGGTTGGTCAGCGACAGCCCGTGCGGCGTGAACAGGGCGATGAGCGCATAGCCGCTGCTCTCGAGGGCGGCAAACCCAAAGCCGACGGCCGCGCCGAGCACGATCCCGTCTCGAGCCGTGTACCGCTGGATCCCGACCGAGATGAGCAGCAGCGCCAGAACTTTCGCGAACTCCTCGATCAGGCCGACACCGACGTAGACAAGCGGGCCGTCTTGCAACAGCCATGCCTCCAGAAGCGAAGCCGCAAGCACGCCGAGCACGCCTCCGTAAAGGAAGGCGATGAAGACACGCTGCGCCGAAACGGTGGGGCTCGGCAGATGATCGAGGTAGTAGATGACCGCGGTCGCCGGAATCAAAAAGCTGCCGACGAGGACGACAGTTGGGATCAGGTTGGGGTTTCTGGTCAGACCCGTCACCAAGACGGCAAGGATCCACAGAGCGAGGCCGCTGAAGAACACCATCAGCCATCGCCAGCGCTGGCCGCGCGGCGGCGGACTCGATACTTCAGCAACCACTTTCGACCCCCATCTCGAGTATGAGTAGCGCGTACGCTCGGAGAGTGGGCAGCTACCGGTGCTCACCCTGGTCGTGACGTCGCTCGACTTAGTAGCGAGCGAATCGGCTCTGTTACCCAGCCGCATCCAGATGGCATTCACGCTCGCGTGCCACGTGCTGCTCGTGCCGCTGGGAGTAGCGCTTCCCTCGCTGACCCTGCTGATGGAGGCGATCGGCATTTTTCGCAAAGACCCGACCGCGATCAAGATCGCGCGGCGCTGGTCCGTGGTGATGGCCGTTCAGTTCGCCGTCGGCGCAGTGACCGGCACCATCCTCTCGTTTGAATTTGGAATCCTGTGGCCGCGAATGATGGGGCAGTACGGCTCTGCTTTCGGCCTTGGCTTCGCCATCGAAGCCCTGGGCTTCTTTCTGGAGGCGGTATTCATCGGCATCTACCTGTACGGCTGGCAGCGGCTGCCGCCGCGCATCCATTTTCTGGTCGGACTCGTCCTGGTGCCCGCCGGGCTGCTGGGCGCCTTTGGGGTCCTTGCGTCCAATTCGTGGATGAACACGCCTGGCGGCGTGACGATCAGCGCCGGTCGAGTCGTCGACGTCGATGTGATCGCCGCGCTTTTCACACGCGCGCTGGGCTACGAGTACTGGCACTTCGTGACCGCGCTCTACATGACCGCGGGCTTTGTCGTCGCGTCCGTCTACGCCGTGGCGTGGCTTCGCGGGCGGCGCGACCACTATCAGCGGCTGGCTTTTGCCGTGCCGTTCACGATCGCTGCGCTCCTGACTCCGGTGCAGCTGGTGACCGGCGATCTGTCGGCTCGCGCACTGGTCACCGACCAGCCCACGAAGTTCGCAGCCATGGAACTGACGTGGAAGACGCGGGGCAACAATCCGGAGATCCTCGGCGGGTTGATCGATCCTTCGGGCAAGGTCAACTTCGGCATCTCGATACCATCGTTCGACTCGCTGCTGGTCGGCTACTCGCCCGACGCCGTCATACCGGGGCTGAGCAGCTTTCCAGCCGACGCCCGGCCCAACACGGTGGAGGCAAATCTGACCCACCTGTCGTTCGACGTGATGGTGTTCCTGGGCACGGCCGGCGCGGCGCTTGCCGCCTGGTATTTCATCGTGCTTATTCGCAGACGGACCTTGCCTGGCTCGCGCTGGTTCTACCGCCTCGCCGCCCTGGCCGGGGTGGGCTGCTACCTATGCGTGGAGACCGGGTGGATCACGACCGAGGTTGGTCGCCAACCCTGGATCGTGTACGGGGCGATGCGCGTATCGGACGCGGTGACCTCCGCGCCAGCGTCCTTTGTGTGGACGATGCTGGGCACGCTGGTCGTCGTCTATGCGCTGATCGCGGCCTTTTTCGTGATGGTCCTGGTGAGGCTTGCTGCGAGGTGGAGCCGCCAGGACCGGGCGGAGGCGCCCGAGGTTGGTGCGCCCTATGGCCCGCGCGCCCCGACATTTCCCCCGCAGCCCGACCTGTCGTCATGAGCAGCCTTGCGGCGTACGTCACGGCCGGGGTGCTGCTGCTTGCCATCACCGCCTACAGCACGGCCGGTGGGGTCGATTTCGGTGCCGGCATCTGGGACCTGCTCGCCGGCCGCGGCAAACAAGGCCGGCAGGCGCGGTCCCTGGTTGATCACGCGATGGCGCCGGTGTGGGAGGTCAACAACGTCTGGCTCGTGCTGGGGATCGTGGTCTGCTGGACAGGCTTTCCGATCCTGTTCGAGTCGGTTTTCGCGAGCCTGTACCCCCTTTTCAGCATCGCGCTGGTCGGTTTGATCCTGCGCGGCGCCTTCTTCGCCTTCCGGCATATCGCGCAGGACCCGAGATCGCACCGTGTGGCGAACCTGGTCTTTGGCCTCTCTTCACTGCTGACGCCATTCTTTTTCGCCGCCTGCCTGGGAGCAATCGCCAGCGGCCGTGTCACCACCGGAGGGCCCCAACTTCCGGTGTGGGAAGCGTGCATCAGCCCGATGTCGATCGCATTCGGGCTGGTCTCGCTCGCCGCGACGGCCTTCAGCGGAGCCACGTTCCTGGTGGGAGACGCGCGGCGTTACGGGGCGGCAGAGATGGTCGGCTACTTCAGGTCTCGCGCGCTGATCTCGGCCTTCGTCCTGATCGCGATCGGAAGTCTGGCCCTCGTCACGATCTTGCTGCAGGCGCCCGATCTCGCCAAGGCGATGCTGGCGGGCCGTGGAGCGCCGTTTGCCTACACCACGATGCTTCTCACACCGCTGGTGGCCATACTCCTGTGGCGCGGAATCTTTGCCTGGTATCGAATCCTCGCCGTCGCGGCTGTGGGCTCGATGGTCCTGGCCTGGGGTTTCGCGCAGTCGCCTTATCTCCTCCCTGGCCAGCTGACGATCGCGGATGCGGCGGCGCCTCCCTCCACGCAGGTCCTCCTCCTCGCCGTCGCCCTGTGCGTGGTGCTGTTCATCGCGCCGGCGATGGGACTCCTTTATTACCTCGACCAGAAGAGCGCGCTGGAAGCACCACACACCTAAGGTGCTGAGCCTTCCGGCGGGCCCTTCCCCCGCCTTCTGGCGGGTACTTCCCAATGAATGAGTTGCCACCTACCCGTGGACGGGGAGGAGTTGGAGACTTCGTAACACCGGCGCCGTCCCCGGGTCGCGTCCGCATACACATATAAAGAGACGCGCGCGAGGCGCAGGGCGCCCGAGCCCGTGAGATGCGCCGCCGCCATCATGAATGAGGAACTTGATGAAGCTCGGTGACATGGAGGTCGGCAGGATCGGGCTTGGAACGAACCGGCTCATCAAGACTCCGGGCAACATCGCGTTGGTCAAGGCAGCGGTGGCCGCGGGAATTCAGATGATCGACACCGCGCATTCCTACACGGGCGGTCAGAGCGAAGAGACGATCGGGGAGGCGCTCTCCCCCATCCCCGAGACCTGCGTCGTCGTCACCAAGGGAGGCATCGGTGGCGCCGGACGCGGGCGCCCGGAGGTCCTGCGAGCGGAGATCGAGCAGAGCCTTCGGCGTCTGCGCACGGAGCGTATCTCTCTCTACTACCTGCACCGAGTCGATCCGCCGACCCCGCTCGAAGAGAGCCTGGCCGCGATCAAGGAATACCGCGACCGGGGCAAGATCCGCGACGTTGGAGTCTCCGAGGTCGACATCGCGCAGATCGAGCGCGCCCGGCGGGTCGTACCGATTGCCGCCGTCCAGAATCATTACAACCTGTCGGAGCGCAAGTACGAGGCGGTGATCGACTACTGCTCCCGAGAGGGCATCGTGTTCGTGCCGTTTTTCCCGCTGCGCGGATCCGGCGGCAGCGCCCTTGCCGCGATCGCTGCGCGGCATGGGGCAACGGCGGCGCAGATCACCCTCGCGTGGCTGCTTCGACGTTCTCCGGCGATGCTGCCCATCCCCGGCACGCTGTCGCTCGACCACGTGAAGGAGAACCTGGCGGCGTTGAACATCGAGCTATCCGACGCGGAGTTCGAAGCGCTTCGTTAGCGCTGGCTATGCAGGGCGGCGACAAGGACGATCAGAGCAGTGGCCGCCACGCGCACGGGCACAGGTTAAAGCCTCCTCCTGTTGCGCCAAACTTCCCGTCATGGCTGCGCCTCGAGTCGCCGTGCTGACCCGCGAGTATCCGCCCGAGGTGTACGGAGGTGCGGGCACACATGTCGAATACCTCGTGCGGGAGCTGCGCCGGCTGGCGGATGTGTCGGTCCACTGTTGGGGCGCACCTCGAGACGAACCCGGCGTCGTGAGCCATCAACCCTGGGCGGCGGTGGCGGAGCCGAGGCCCGAGTCCGCAGCCCTGGAGGCAATGTCGATCGACCTGACGATGGCCGCCGCCCTCCAGGGCGCCGGCATCGTGCACAGCCATACGTGGTACGCGAACCTGGGCGGGCACCTCGCCAAACTGATGTGGAAGATCCCGCACGTGTTGACGGTGCACAGCCTCGAGCCGCTCCGACCGTGGAAGGCCGAGCAGCTCGGAGGTGGCTATGCGCTATCGATGTTCTGCGAGCGAATTGCGATCGAGTCTGCCGACGGCGTGATTGCCGTTTCGGGAGCTGTGCGCCAGGACACAATCGACTGCTACCCCAACGTCGACCCCGACCGTATCCACGTCATTCACAACGGCATCGACCCGGAGATCTACAAGCCCGATCCGTCGCCGGAAACGCTTGCGCGCTTTGGCATCGACCCGAGCCGCCCCTACGCGTTCTTCAACGGCCGGATCACGAGACAGAAAGGATTGCCGCTCCTCCTCGCCGCGACCCTCGACATCGATCCCCAATATCAGGTGGTCATAGTGGCGAGCTCGCCCGACACCGCAGAGATCGGAGCCGAGGTGGATGCCCTGGCGGAAAGGGTTCGCACCGAGCGAGGAAACCTGGTCTGGATCAACCGCTTCCTGCCCCGCGAGGACCTGATCCGCCTTCATTCGGGCGCGACGGTGTTCGTGTGCCCATCGATCTACGAGCCTTTCGGTCTTGTGATCCTTGAAGCGATGGCCTGCGAGACGGCGGTGGTCGCGTCGCGTGTGGGAGGGATTCCGGAGATCGTCGTCGAGGGCGAGAGTGGTTACCTCGTCGATTACGACGCCGATGAGCCGCGAGCTTTCACGACCGCTTTGGCGGCTCGGATCCAGGAGCTGCTAAGCGATCCAGCAAGGGCTTCAAAAATGGGGAAAGCAGGAAGGCAGCGCGTGATGGATCGTCTTGGGTGGCCGAGCATTGCGGCGCGGACCCTCGACCTGTACAACAGCCTGCTCCAGTAGCGCCCGAACCTGCAATCGCCAAGCACGAGCAGCCTGGCCGTGCTCAATCCGACTTTGGCCTGGACCCGGTGACCATGGTCACCTCTTCAAAAAGATGGCGTGTGCGGAGCAGGTTGCGCACCCGCAGGACGACCTCCTGACGATCGAGGGGCTTGGTCAGAAAGTCATCCGCACCCAGGATCAGCGCACTGTTTCGCGCCACTGTTGTCGTGTCAGCCGTGAGCACCACCACCGGCAGGTAACCGAGGCTGTCTCGCGCACTGCGCAGACGACGGAGTACCTCGAGCCCGTCGATGTTTGGCATGTGCAGGTCGAGCAGCACGATATCGGGTTGAAACTCACGGAATGCCTCCTCGACCTGACGAGCGTCAGTTACCGCTCGCACCTCATCTGCGATGCCTTGGAGGAATGCTTGGAGGAGTTCAATGTTTGCCGGTTCGTCGTCCACGATCAGAATGCGATTGCTCAATGGTTCTTAATCGGGCGACATAGTAACCCGTGACGAGAACCAGGTTGGATTCTCGTACCTCAACCCATTCATCCGTACTCGTTGGAATGTTCTCGGATCGAGATCCGACCAGAATCTTGCGACCAACACGTCATCGGTCCCGCTTCAGAAATTGCAAACCACGTTCGTTAAGTTCCAGGCTACCCGCTTAGACATTTGACGTTTCGCAATCGCGTTCTTGCTCTCATTGCGAATCGTGGGTGCAAGAAACGTCGTGCGCCATCCGTCATACCACCAACAAGTCCGGCCCATTCGGGCGTCGGGGGTGTGTCGCGACGCTGTTCGCGCAATCGATGCGCGCAGCTTCGCCTGAAATCTGCCGGGCGCGTAAGGAGGCGAACAACAATGTTTGCCAAGATCAAAAAGGCCAAACGTCGATTCGTCGCCCTACTCGCCCTGGTTCAACTGGTCCTTGGCGGTACCGCGGTAGCAATCTCGCAGTCTGCGGCCGTGAGTCGAGTCAGCGCCGCCACTTCCTTCGATTTGCGATCGGCCATCCGAGCGAGCCCAACTATCACGAGCTCTGGAGTGGCTCCAACCAGGGCGTGACCGACGACAGCTGTCCGCACACCTTCACCACGCCGTCCTTGGGCCAGCAGCTCATCAGCGCCGGCTTGAGCACGGCGATCTACAGCGAGGACCTGCCGAGCAACGGGTCCCTGACTTGCAGCAGCGGCGGCTACGCCCGCAAGCACAACCCGCTGGCCGACTGGACGGTGACTTCGGATGCCGCTCACAACAAGACCTACACCAGCTGGCCGGCTGACTTTTCCACTCTGCCCACGGTCTCTGTTGTCGTCCCCAACCTGACCGACGACATGCACGACGGCACCATCGCGCAGGGTGACGCCTGGCTGCAGACACATTGGGATCCCTACGTGCAGTGGGCCAAGACCCACAACTCGCTGGCGATCCTGACCTTCGATGAGGACGGTGGCGGCTCCAACCAGATCTACACCGTCTTCGCCGGGGCGGGTGTGATTGCCGGTCAATACTCAGAGCACATCACGCACTACACCGTGCTGCGCACGGTGGAGAGCTTCTATGGACTGCCCGGGATCGCCGGGGCGGTTGGCCTGAACCCGATCACAGACGTGTTCGGGGTCGTTTCACCGCCGCCGAGCCCGTCGCCTTCTCCATCGCCCAGCCCATCGCCTTCACCCAGTCCTTCGCCTTCGCCTTCACCCAGCCCTTCGCCTTCGCCTTCGCCCAGCCCCTCTCCTTCAGCGAGCCCTTCAGCACCCCCGAGCCCCAGCCCTTCGCCAGATCCGCGCGGCGGTGGCGGGCCAGCTCTCATTCAGGCGGTGGGCGCCAACGAGGCGGTCAACTCGACCACGCTTAGCGCCAGCTTTGCCGCCCCGACCAGAGCTGGCAACCTGCTCGTTCTCGAAGCCGGCGTATACACCGGGAAGAGCAATCAGATCACCCAGGTCACCGATACCGCCGGCAACACTTGGGTTCGAGGCCAAGGCTTTTTCCAGGGCGGCCATTACTCCGATGGCGAGCTGTGGTACGCGGCCAACGCCAGGCCAGCGACCATCGTGACGGTGACCTTGCGCCTCTCCGCGACCGTGGCCATCGAAATCGAGGAGTTCAGCGGGGTGGCCACCATCGCCAACGATCTGGCCATCGGCTGGGCCGCGGGCCACGGCTCAACCCAAACCCTGACGCCAACGGCGACCGGTTACACCAACCTGGCCCAGCAGACCAGCGCCAATGCCGGCGCGACTCCCGTCAGCCTGATCGCCGGGTACCAGCGTCTCAGCTCGATGACAGACCAGCGCTTCGGCGCCAGCTTTGGCAAAGCAATGTACTGGGCAAGCGGGGTGACGTTGTTCCGCGCGGCCAGTGTTCAGCCTTCGCCGGGCCCCTCGCCGTCGCCGAGCCCCGATCCCTCGCCGTCGGCTTCGCCCAGTCCGTCATCTTCGCCCAGCCCGTCGCCCTCATCCAGTCCGACGCCTTCGGCGAGCCCGTCGCCGTCCCCGTCACCCTCGCCGAGCCCCTCACCCAGCGGCTCCTGCAACCTGGTGCCGCCTATCCGGGCTGCTTTCTACTACCCCTGGTATCCGGAGAACTGGACCGAAAGCGGAATTTACCCCGCCACCCGCTACAACCCGGGGGCCGGCTTCTACAGCCTCGATCCCTCGAGCGGTGGACTCGACCTCGAGCGTTCGCAGATCGCTTCGATGCAGTACGGCCAGATCCAGGCCGGGATCGCCAGCTGGTGGGGACAGGGCTCCAAGACTGACGCCCGAATCGCGGATCTCCTCGCGGCCGCCAGCGGAACCTCATTCTGTTGGACGCTCTACTACGAACCGGCGATCGGCGGCGGATCCGCCCAGATCGCCTCTGATCTCGCCTACATCCAGAGCCATTACGCGACCAATCCCAACTTCCTGCACGTCAACGGCAAGCCCGTGCTGTTCGTCTACAGCCGAGCTGTGGCGAGCTGCACCGACACGGCGACCTGGAATACGGCCAACAACGGCGCGTACTACTTGAACCTCCAGGTCTTCGGTGGCTACACGAGCTGCCCGAGCCAGCCCGACAACTGGCACCAGTACGGAGCGGCGGTCGCCGCCGACCGCCAGTCAGGGCACAGCTATTCCATCTCGCCGGGCTTCTACAAGTACAACGAAGCCAGCGCGCGCCTGGCGCGGGATGCCGCCCGCTGGCAGCAAAACGTCGCCGCAATGGTCGCCTCGCACGAACCCTGGCAGCTGATCACGACCTTCAACGAGTGGCTGGAAGGCAGTTCGGTGGAGGATGCGTCGGAGTGGCAATCAGCCTCTGGTCAGGGCGTCTACCTCGACACTTTGCACGGCTAGAGAAATCGACTCGATGAGGCGCCCGGACTAACCCCCGGGCGCCTCAACTCCCGCTCCCGGGATCAGGTGGAAATCTTCTTCAACAGCTGCAGCGCGGCTTTCGTGTAGGCAGTGGCGACCCCCAGGTCGGTCGCGGACGGCGAGTCATTGCCGATGTTGACGGGGAAGTACAGCCCGTTGACCACCACCGACCCGCTCAGGACGTAGCTGGTCGTTGCGACCCAACTTTGCCCACCGACCTTTTTGCGATACAGGACGTAGCTCGTCGCTTTGTCGCCGACGCGTTGAACAGGTGTCGGGTCGCCCATCGAAGTGCACACACCGCAACCGAAGGCCGTTGGCGGGCTCTCAAAGAAAGCTTCCGCCCAAACCGGATCGGCAAAGACGTAGAAGGTGACGTTGCCTCCGAGATCCGATGTGGTGGTGGTGGTTTCGCCAATCAGCCCGGGAACGGAGCCGGCGACGTAAACGTCGTGAAGGGGGGCCGCATCGGCGAGCTCGGGCGGCACCACGTCCCTGGTGAACTGGCGGCCGACCAGTGCTCTGGCGATCTGGATCGGCGTCAGCCGGGCTGTCCCGATTCCGGACGACTGCGACGTGCTTGGATCACCGGCCTGCCTGCTCAACGCGATGGCCAACGCCACGCTGGCAATGCCCGCGACGACCAGGATCATCGCAGCCGCGACCAGCCATGTTGTGCGGTTAGGGATCCGCCGCCACCTCGATGAAGCAGGCGGCTGAGCGGGAGGCGGCGGCACCACGTCTCCAGGAGGCGATGTCACCCGCGGCACGGGTTTCGCTTCATACGATCGGGACGCCGGCCGTGGCTCGTTCGGAACGAACCTGGGGGCGGCCACCCTTCCAGATG
>VBGQ01000003.1 GCA_005882055.1 Chloroflexota bacterium | reverse complement strand
TCAGGCGCTCGGCCTTGAGGCGCTCGAACTCCCCGGGATCCAGCCGCGGGTCGCGGACCATGTCGGAGAGCAGGCCGAGACCGTCCTCGAGGAAGCGCGGCAGGGCCTGGAACGCGGCCCGCGCCGAGTCCCAGCTCGATTCACTGCTCATCTCGATCCCGAGGCGCTCGGTCGTCTCCGCGAAGGCCGCCGCGTCCAGGGTGCGCGTGCCGGTCACCAGCATCTGCGCGGTCAGGGCGGCGACGCCCGCGAGCCGCTCGTCCTCGGCGGCGGCTCCGGCGTCGATGACCAGGTGCACGTTCACGAGCTCGCGGTCGGGGAGCGGGACCAGCCAGACCGTCAGGCCGTTATCCAGCATGCTCCGCTGGAAATCGGGGAAGTGGTACGGACGCGGCGCGGTTGGCGCCGGTGGCTTCGTGGCAACGGTCATGCCGCCTCCTCCGCCGGCTCAGCCGGAACGTAGGTCACTGCCACCTGGTTGTCGTCGCGGAGATAGGTCGCCAGGCCGTCACGGGCCTGGGCCGCGGTTACCGCGTCGTAGCGGCTCATCTCCGCATTGATGCGCTCGGGTTCGTCGAACAGGGTGGTGTACATGGAGAGCCGGTCCGCGCGTTCGCTGACCTGCTCGAGCGACGATGCGATCGAGGAGTCATGCAGGTTGCGGACCCGGTCGAGCTCGTCGTCGCGAGCTCCGTCCTTCACCAACCGACCGATCTCGCGATGGATGGCGGCCTCCAGGCGGTCCACGGCGATCTCGGGACGAGCCGTGGCCCAGATGCCGAAGATCGACGCCCCGCCCAGCAGGGCAAGTGGGTAGACCTCCACGTCCTGGGCCAGGCGCTCCCCGCGGACGAGGGCCGCGTACAGCCGGCTGGCGCGGCCGCGACCGAGCAGGTCCGCCCCAACCTCGAGCGCGTCGAACGTCGCAGAGCCAAAGATCGGGATGCGGTAGGCGAGGTAGACCCGCGGCAGGGGGACCTTGTCGGGCACCACCTCGCGCACCTCGCGGCCGATCGGCAGTGGATCGAGCTCCACGTTGGGTTGGGGCGGGAGCGACGGGTTGGCAGGTATCGGTCCGAAGTGACGCTCGATCATGGCCATCGCCTTGTCCGGCTCGAAATCGCCAACGAGGGTCAGCACCGCGTTGTTCGGCCGATAGAACGTCTCGAAGAATTCGGTCACGTCATGCAGCGAGGCGGCCTCGAGGTCCTCCATCGACCCGATCACCGAGTGGTGGTAGGGGTGGGATTCGGGGTAGGCGAGTTCCTGGAGCTTCTCGTCCCAGGTGCCGTAGGGCTGGTTGTCGACCGACCATCGCCGCTCGTTCTTGACGACCTCGCGCTGGTTGTCGAGCTTTTCCTCGGTGATGGCGGGCACCAGGTTGGCCATGCGGTCGGCCTCCAGCCAGAGCGCCAGCTCGAGCTGATGGCTGGGCAGCGTCTCGAAGTAGTTCGTGCGGTCCAGCGAGGTCGTGGCGTTGAGCGTCCCGCCGGCGCCCTGCACCAGGCTGAAGTGCTGGCCCTTTTCGACGTGCGCCGAGCCCTGGAACATCATGTGCTCGAACAGGTGCGCGAAGCCGGTCTTGCCGGTCTTCTCGTTCTTGCTGCCGACCGCGTACCACAGGTTGACGGCCACCACCGGCGCTCGCGGGTCGCGTGAGAGCACCACCCGCAGGCCATTCGGCAGGCTGCGGCGATCGATCGGGACGGACGGCATGGGGCTCCTCGCGGCGGCTCACGAGCCGGCCGTCATTCGGGCCGGTCAGGTCAGGCTGCGAGCGAGCGTAGCACGGGGGTCGGTCAGCGGTTGCGGCGCTCTGACTTTGACCTCTTGGCGGATTCTTCCGGCGGGACGTCCCGAGCACCGCCCCGCTCCGCGGTCTCCTGGAACTCCTCCTCCTGGCGCTTGAGCTCCTCGGTCGACTCGCGTTCCGCCGCGATCATCCGATTCCGCGCGCCCGGGATGGATCGGATCAGCTCGTCGAGCTTGAACTGGAGGGCCTTGGCCTGCCGGTTCTGGCTGGTCTGGATCACGAATACCATCCAGAAGGTGATGATCGTGGTCGCGGTGTTGATGACCAGCTGCCATGTGTCGCTGAAGCGGAAGATCGGTCCGGTCAAGGCCCAGACCACGATCAGGAGGATCGACAGCGCGAGTGCCCACGGCGTTCCGAGGGCGTCGGTGAGCGCGTCGGAGACCTCCATGAACCGATCGACGAGCGAGAGGTTCTCGTCGGCGCTCCGCCGGCGTCGCGAGCGGCTGCCTGAGCCGGTCGTCTTGCGGGTTGCCATGCTGCCTCCGTCTGGACCGATGCCTCCCGCGATCTAGGGAAGCCCCGTTGCCGGTGACTGCATCCCGCATGCCGATACGTCGTCGGCGCAAGCTGTTAGTCCGCGGCGCGCTGCTTGAGCTTGCGCCACCCGCCGGCGCGGTTGTTGGCGATGATCTGCTTGAAGATCCTGGTCAGCGCGGCGTCGTTGATCGGATCGCCCTTCCAGAACTGCGCGGCGCGTGCGGTCTTGTTGCCGGTGCCCTGGTTGATGACGCCGTCCGGGTCAGGGACGACCCCGCCGTCGTAGACGAAGACGTTGACGTGGTCCTTGGTGGCCAGCAGCGCGCAGATATTCCCGTCCAGCACGAAATAGGGCTGCCGCGTGCGCTTGATCGTCTCCACGACTTCTGGATCTGCCGCGTGGACGAGATCGCGAACGTGCTGGCAGATCTCACGCTGCCAGTCCGGTAGCGCGTTCATGTAGGCGTCAACGCGCGCATCGGTTACGTAGCCCATCGCTCGAAGAGTGTCTCTCATCGCTCGCCTGCGAGTACGCTCCGAGGCGATGCGGGCCAAGCCGATCATCCGAGTTGCCAGGACTGCGGACGCCGAGAGGATTGGGGAATTGGACCGAGAGTGGACGCCAATCCTCGGCCGAACCGCGAGGTTCCAGATGGCGGCATCGAAAGGCCGACTGCTCGTTGCAGAGCTCGACGGAGATCTCGTCGGATATGCGGCCCACGGCCGCTTCTTCGGCTACGACTTCTTGGAGCTGCTCGCGGTACAGCCGGCCAAACGACGACAAGGCATCGCGACAGCGCTGTTCAGAGCGGTTGAATCGCGTTCGCGGAGCGGAAAGCTCTTCACGTCCACCAATCGTTCGAACCGGCCGATGCGGCGGCTCTGCGAGCGCCTGGGATTCCTTCCCAGCGGCGCAGTGGAGAACCTCGATGCTTGCGACGCCGAGCTCTTCTACTTCAAGGAGGTCGAGGTCCACTCAGCCAGTGGTGCCCAGGAATGATGGTGAGCGACCAGGGACTCGAACCCTGAACCTAGAGATTAAGAGTCTCTTGCTCTGCCAATTGAGCTAGTCGCCCCGACCGATGATGACCGAGCCCGCCTGGAGCGTCAACCGAGATGGGCTTGCTCGCCCGGGAGCCGATTAGGCCGGTTGCGCAGGTCCCCCGAGTGGCTCGGGTGACTTGCCGTAGTGCAGGTCGGCGAAGGTGTGGATGCCGTCGGTATCGGCGGTGTCGAGGTAGAGCAGGTAGCGCCAGGCGGTCACCGCGATGGGATGGCCGAAGTCCTTACCGGTCCACGGCGAGAGGATGAACTTGAACTGCGAGGTCTGCACCTGCGCATTGACGAGGTTGGTGAGCGTCGCGACCTGGTCCGCCGAGAGCTTCGATGCCTGATACCAGATCACGATCCCGCCGTGCTCAAGGTTGTGGACCGCCGCGGGTTCGGGAACGGCGCTGGTGTACACGCCCCAGTTCATCGGCGCAATTCCCGGCTGGTTCCAGTGCGGACCCGAGGTTGCGGGCGTTGAGTTGTAGTTAGGCATGGTGCCTACTGCCACGTGCTGCCCGCCGCCGTTGGGCTCCAGGATGCCCTCATATTTCTGGTTGGGAGCTGCGATGACGAAGGCGACCGCGACCACGGCGATGGCCACCACGATGGCGCCAGCCAGCGCCACGATCCGCCAGTCGAGCCGGGCACGTCGCGCGGTGCCCACGCGTCGGGTCATGGCCTGCTCGCTGGCGCGTGGTCGACGTTGGACCTGGGAGGTGCGCCGCTTCGCCATCGGCGCGCAAGTCTAGAGGAGTGGGAACCCGGCGTCCGGTACCCCTTGGTCCCGGGCTTGCACGAATCCCGCTGGTAGAATCGGCCACCGTTTCATCCCCAACAGGAGATCTCATGACCAACGATGCCGGGCGAGAGAGCATCGTCGGGCTGGCACGGGAGCTGGTGCGGGGCGTGATCGGTCTCGTGCGCATGGAGATCACGAGCGCCCGCCAGGAGGTCGGCGAGGGCGTCAGCGGCGTCGGGCGGGGTGCCGTCTTCTTGGGCATCGCGCTGGTCTTTGCGCTCCTGTTCCTGATTGCCCTGGTCGTGGTGCTGGTCGCGCTGCTGGCACTCCTGATTCCGCTGTGGGCGAGCGCGCTGGTCTTTGTGCTGATCTTTGTCGCCCTGGCCGGGCTGCTGGGCTACCTGGGAGTCCGGCGGCTGCTCTCGGCCAAGGACCGATTCACCCTTCCGGAGACACGAGCTTCGGTACAGGAGGACGTGGCATGGGCGAAACGCTTGCTGAGACGCGAGTAGAGGTCGACGCGCAGCGCGCCGAGGTGGATCGCACCGCGCAACAGCTGCAGGCCCGCGTGCGGCGTGCCCTGGACATCCGGGCCAAGATCCGCGAGAACCCCGTGCTGGTTGGGGGCCTGGCCGCCGGCGCCGTGTTCCTCGCCGTGGGTGGTCCGATCCGCCTGGTCCGTGCCGCACGGCGCCATCTCGCTCCAACCCGTACGGAGCAGGCCTACGACGTGCTCCCCAAGGCGCTGCAGCGATGGGTCGACGCCGCGAGCGAGGCGGTCGGCCCGAGGGCCGACGAGGCGCGTCAGACGCTCGCAGGAGAGCTCCAGCGCTGGCGTACCAATCCCACTGACAAGAAGCGAGCACGCCAGCTCGCCAAGGAGATGGCGGAGGGGCCGCCGGGTCCAGGTCGCACGGCCTGGAAGGCATTCGAAGCAGCCGCCACGCTCATCTCTGCCGCCCTTGCGCGTCGCGCCATCGAGCGTTTCCTGAGTGGTGATCAGCCGATGGAAGCCGCCGCCGAGCTCGCGCCGGCCCACCCGGCCAACGGCAAGCCCGCGCCTAAGCCCAGGCGCGACAAGGACACCGAGGGGTATTCCGGCTGGTCGTCACGAGGCGACGCAGGGCGGTAGACTCCCGGCACGCGCCGCCGGCCCTCCGGGCGAGTGGCGGAACGGCAGACGCGCCGGCCTTAGGAGCCGGTGTCGAAAGACGTGCGAGTTCGAGTCTCGCCTCGCCCACCACCATCATCAGGAGCTGATTTGGTCACCGTCTCCACCCGCCCCGAGCCCGGCTCGAGGGTCGCCCTCGAGATCGAGGTCCCGTCACCGGAGGTCGACCGCCACTTCGCGACCGCGTATAGCCACCTGGCGGAGCGCACCCGTGTCCCCGGCTTCCGGCCGGGAAAGGCGCCGCGCCACCTGATCGACCGATACGCCGGCCGCGCCTCGGTCGTGGCCGAAGCCATCGATCACCTGGTCGCCGCCTCCTACGACGCCGCGTTGGACCAGACCGACCTGATCCCCATCGACCAGCCGGACGTCCAGATCGAGGCCGGCCAGGTGACCGAGGGGAGCCCTGTGACATTCACCGCGACGGTATCGGTGCGGCCGGAGGTGGCCCTGGGCGATTACTACGACTACGCGTTCGACATCGAGCGCAAGCCGGTGACCGATGACGACGTCGACGCCGTCCTCACCGAGATGCGCGAGGGACAGGCCACGCTACGACCCATCGACGGACGAGCGGCCCAGGACGGCGACGTCGCCGCTGTCAAGTTCACGGGGACGATCGACGGCAAGCCGTTCGAGGGAGGCTCGGCGGACCGGCTCCCCCTGGTCATCGGCGAGGGACGCATGATCGCGGGCTGGGAGGAACAGCTGGTCGGGATGGGCATCGGCGAGGCGAAGGAATTCGACGTCACGTTCCCGGACGACTATCGGGTCGAGGAGGTACGCGGCAAGCTGGCGCACTTCGAGGTGGAGCTCCTCGACCTGCGAGAGCGGATCCTCCCCCAGCTCGACGACGAGTTCGCCAAGGCGGTTGGCGAGGTGGAGAGCCTGGAGGCGTTGCGGGCGGAGATCCGCGATGCCCTCGAGAAGCGCGGCGAGGCCGAAGCCCGGCACCTGTTCGGCGACCGCATCATCGACTACGCCACAGCCAACTCGAGCGTCGAATTGCCCGAGGTGATGATCGCCAACGAGGTCGAGATCATGCGTGACGAGCTGCGCGCGCGCCTCGCGCAGCAGCGCATCGGTTTGGATCAGTACCTCGCCCTTGCGAAACAGAGCCCCGAGGAGCTCCTGGCAGAGCTGCGCGACCCGGCGTCCCGGCGCGTGAAGACGCTGCTCGTGCTGTCCGCCATCGCCGAGCGGGAGGGGATCGACGCCACCGATGCGGAGATCGATGCCGAGGCCGCCGATCAGCTGTCACGCTACGGGGACGAGCCCAAGCTGCGCGAGTATCTTGGCTCCCGACGCGGCCGCTCATACCTGCGCATGACGCTGCGCAACCAGAAGCTCGTCGAACATCTCATCAACCGCAAACTTGGGACCGATGGCCCTGTCGCCACCGCTTCTGCATCACCCGCCAGCACCGGATCGGAGTAACCACACGATGCTCGTCCCGATGGTCATCGAGAGCAGCGCGCGCGGGGAGCGCGCCTTCGACATCTACTCGCGCCTGCTCAAGGAACGGATCATCTTCCTGGGTGAGCCGATCGAGGATCACGTCGCGAACCTCGTCATCGCCCAGCTCCTCTTCCTCGAGAGCGAGGACCCCGACAAGGACATCAGCCTGTACATCAACTCGCCCGGCGGGGTCGTGACCAGCGGCCTGGCGATCTACGACACGATGCAGTACATGAAGGCCCCGGTGAGCACCATCTGCATCGGTCAGGCAGCCAGCATGGGAGCCGTCCTGCTGGCCGCCGGCGCCAAGGGGAAGCGCTACGCGCTGCCAAACAGCCGGGTCATGGTCCACCAGGGCTCGGGCGGCGTCCGCGGCAACACCCCGGACGTCGAGATCCAGGTGCGCGAGATGCTCAACCTTACCGAGCGGCTGATGCAGATCCTGGCCAGCCATACTGGACAGGAGTACGACAAGGTGAAGCGCGACTCGGAGCGCGACTACTTCATGAGCGCGCAGGAGGCCAAGGACTACGGCCTCATCGACGACATCTTCGAGGGCCGCGGCGAGTCGCTCATCAGCCTCACCAAGGAGGCGGGTGGCACCGTCCCGACCGCCGACGAGGCCGTGCAGGCAGACAAGGCACCCGCTCCGGCCAAGCGCTAGGAAGGTGCGCGCCGCGGCCGGACCGCTGGTGCGCCTGGGCGACAGAGAAGTGCCGCGGAGGGGGAGCGCGCAGAGGGCCGTGCTATCCTGCCCGGGCCGATTCACGGACGGCGCGAGGTGAACCAAGCAGGCTCATGACCACCGGCAAGACCAAGGTCCCATACCGCTGCTCCTTCTGCGGGAAGAGCCAGGAGCAGGTTCGCAAGCTGATCGCCGGCCAGGGCGTCTATATCTGCGACGAGTGCATCAACCTCTGCCAGGAGATCATCGAAGAGGAGATGCTCGAGACGCCGCGTGCGAAGAACGCGCCGGCGCCCCTGCCGAGCCCGCGCAAGATCAAGGAAGCACTCGACGAGTACGTCATCAGCCAGGAGCGCGCCAAGAAGGTCCTCTCGGTCGCGGTCTACAACCACTACAAGCGCATCAACGCCGGCCAGAACGTTGACGACGTCGAGCTTGGCAAGTCGAACGTCCTGCTGGTTGGCCCGACGGGATCCGGCAAGACGCTGCTGGCTCAGACCCTCGCCAAGATCCTGGACGTCCCGTTCTGCATCGCCGACGCCACCAGCCTGACCGAGGCCGGGTACGTCGGCGAGGACGTCGAGAACATCCTGCTGCGGCTGATCCAGGCCGCCGATTTCGACGTCCAGCGCGCCCAGCGCGGGATCATCTACATCGACGAGATCGACAAGATCGCGCGCAAGACCGACAACCCCTCGATCACCCGCGACGTGTCGGGTGAGGGGGTCCAGCAGGCGCTGCTCAAGATCCTGGAAGGGACGGTCGCCAACGTGCCGCCGCAGGGTGGCCGCAAGCACCCCCACCAGGACTTCATCCAGATCGACACCACCAACATCCTGTTCATCTGCGGCGGCGCCTTCGAGGGGCTCGAGCGCCTGGTCGAGGAACGGGTCGGGAAGCGTGGGATCGGTTTCGGATCGCAGGCGCAGCAGACGCGCGAGGAGCGTCGGCGCTTGATGGACAAGCTGATGCCCGAGGACCTGCTGCACTATGGATTGATTCCCGAGTTCGTCGGCCGCCTGCCCGTCGTCGTCAGCCTGGCGGCGCTCGCCAAGGACGACCTGGTCCGCGTGCTCACCGAGCCCAAGAACGCAGTCACCCGCCAGTTCGGGAAGTTCCTCTCGCTCGACAAGGTGGAGCTGGTCTTCACGCCCGACGCCCTGGAGGCCACCGCCGGCCTCGCGATCGAGCGCAAGACCGGCGCCCGCGCCCTGCGCACCATCGTGGAAGAGGCGCTGCTCGAGGTCATGTACGACATCCCCGAGCGAACCGACGTCAAGAAGGTGGTCATCACCTCGGAGACCATCGAGCACGGCCAGCCTCCAATGTTGCTGACCGAGAACGAGGACGTTTGGGTCTGCGGCGGACCCTGCCGCAGAACCTGCATCCGTCGCGCTCGAGGACGTCGCGGCGCTTCCCGTCACCATCACCCGCGGAGCCGTTGGGATCTTGATCCCGCGGTCCGCGAATGCGGTCAGCATCCGCTTGCGCAGCTCGCCCGCAACCGCCCATTGCTCCGCCGCGGGGACCTGGCCCAGGACCTTGAGCGAGACCCCGGTGTCCCCGAAGTGGCCGACCCGTACCACGGTCGGGGCCTCGAGCAGGCGCCCGGCCCAATCCGGATCGGCGTGGAGCTGGGCACCAACCTCGTTGATGACCTGCGTCGCGAGGTCGAGATCGGTGTCATAGGCGACCGGGATGTCGATGTTGACGCGGGCCCAGACTCGCGTCAGGTTGCTGGCCACGGTGATCTGCCCGTTGGGAACGGTATGCACCGTTCCGTCGAGGTCGCGCAGCATCGTCCGACGCAGGCTGAAGTCCTCGACCACACCGGAGACCCCGGCGATGCGCACCACGTCGCCCTGGTTGTACTGGTTCTCGAGCACCACGAAGATGCCCGCCAGCCAGTCGCGGATCAGCGTCTGGGCCCCGAATCCGACGGCGATGCCCACGATTCCGAGGCCCGCGACGGCCGGACCGATGTCGACGTCGAAGCCGGACGAGAGCGCCATGAGCACCGCCACGATCACGATCACCACGCCGCCGGTTCGCACCGCGGTTCGCTCGAGCGTCCGCACCCTGCGCTCCAGCTCAACCTGGGGCAGGACCGTGTCGGCTTCCTGCGGCTGCCGCGCCAGGAGTCGGCGCGCGACCTGGCCGGCTCCGATACGAAGCGCGTACCAGGCGATCAGGGCAACGATCCCGATCAGCAGGATCGTCGCCGGACCTTGCCAGCCGGCATTGATCCCGAGGGCGGAAAGCAGCTTGCTCACGCGCAGATGGTAGCCATGCGCGCGGTACTACCGCGGGTCGGAAGGGGGGTACTTCCGTCGCCTCGGGAGCGGCCCAGGCATCGGGGTAGGATGGTGCGCATCGCCAACAGGCACGCATTGCAGGAGGGGTGACTCACCCATGACCCCGACCCCACGCAAGTCCGGCATCCGGCTTCCGTGGTCGCAGCACGAGGAGTCCGACGCCTCGCAGCCGGCCGACACCGGCGCCGACGCGTCCGAGGCCTCCGCGCCGACAGGCGACATGACGACCGCATCGGACTCGCCAGCGGAAACCGCTGCGCCGGCCCAGAGCACGGTAGCCGGAGCGGCGGCCCCCACGCCGCCGACCGCCGCCGCCGAGCCAACGACCGACGATGGCGACAACGCATTGCTCGCCAGCCTGGTCACCGCCATGCGCGAGGTGGCCGAGCGTGAGCGCGAGTCGAGTGTCTCCACGCTGCGCCAGTCGGTTGACGAGGCCGTCGAGTCGCTCCGAACGCGCGCCGCCGAGCAGGGCGAGCAGCTGCGCGAGCGATCCGAGGCCGACATTGCGGCCATTGGTGACTGGGTGAATGCGGAGACGGAGCGAATCACCGCAGAGGGCGAGCGCCGGCGCGATACGCGCCGCCAGCTGCTCACCCAACAGCTCAGCGACCACGAGCAGCGCAGCGGCACCGAGATCGAAAGTCTCTACGCCCGCATCCAGGAGTATGAGCGGGAGCTCACCAGCTTCTTCGCGCAGCTCCATGACATCAACGACCCTGCCGCGTTCGGTACGGCAGCCAAGCGCATGCCCCGCCCGCCATCGATCGTGGCTGCAGCCACCGCCCTTGCGGCCGCACCGCCTGCGGCCGCGCCAGAGGTGACCGAAGCCGCTCCCGCTCCGACCGCAGAGGCTGCCGACGAGTCCACTGCGACCGAGCAGGAGACCGAGCAGAGCACGGAGCCGATGGCGACCTCCGAGCCAGCTGCGGACGAAGACGCGACTGCCGACGAAGCTGCTGAGGTCACGTCCGGAGCGGTTGCATCGGAAGAGGCTTCAGCGGCCGAGGAGGTCACCGAGGACGCCGCCGAGGACGCGCCAGCCGAGCAGACCGATCCCGCACCGGCCGGAGCGGGGAAGACCTCGAGCATCGTGCCCGACACCCACGAGGAGCGCCTGAGCGCGCTCGGCATCGACCGCAATGGGTCAGATGCGGAGACCCCAGTTGAAGACGATGCCGGGAGCGCTTCCGACGATGCCGATGCGGCAGGCTCAGCGGAGGATGCGACCAGCGATCCACTGCGGGCCCGCCTCGCGGAGCTCGACGCCAAGATCG
>VBGQ01000002.1 GCA_005882055.1 Chloroflexota bacterium | reverse complement strand
GTACGTCTCAGGCTGGGTCGAGGGACACAAGGTGCACGCCTACCGCGACGAGCCGGAGGTGGATCCGAAGTCGGACACGGAGACCTTCGTGGCGCTCAAGCTGGGCATCGATTCCTGGCGGTGGGCTGGTGTGCCCTTCTACCTGCGCACCGGCAAGGCCATGCCCACGCGCGTCACCGAGATCGCGGTGCAGTTCCGTCGGGCACCGCTCGCCCTCTTCGCCCGTGCCGGGGCACCGCAGATCGACGCGAACATCCTCGCCGTCCGCATCCAGCCCGACGAGGGGATCCTGCTCAGATTCGGCGCCAAGGTACCCGGCCAGGGGCTGCAGATCCGCAGCGTGAACATGGACTTCCGCTACGGCTCGAGCTTCGCTGTCGACTCGCCGGATGCCTACGAGACGCTGCTGCTCGACGCCATGATCGGCGACCCATCGCTCTTCACGCGCGGGGACGAAGTGGAGCGCGCATGGGAGATCCTCGACCCCGTCCTGCGCGCGTGGCAGGAGGGTCGCGGCGGACCGCTCCACTTCTATGGTGCGGGCACCTGGGGCCCGCCGGCCGCGGACGAGCTGCTCGAACGCGACGGGCGCACCTGGCGGCGGCTGTAGGCTGCGCTGAGATGGCATCCAGATCCGCCGCGCAGCGCGAACTCGCGGTCCATCGCCGTCTCATGGAGTTCGGCGACGCGGAGAGCCTCGCCACGCCCGTCTGGGAGGCGAAGGGCACCAATGTGGAGACCATCGAAGCCCAGCTCGGACGCCTGTGGGGAGCTTCGGAGGCCGCGACGACCACCCCCGCCACCGACGGCGAGGCGCGGGTCACCGAGAAGGGCCTGCCGCACGCCCGCGCATCGGTCCTCAACTTGATCGTCACCGTGGTGGGTGCGGACGCCGCGGAGCGGGTGGTGCAGACGCTCATGAGCCTGGGCGTGCGCCATCCCTCGCGTGCCATCGTGCTGGTCGCCGATCACGAGTCGCGCGGCGACGCGCTTGACGCTCGGATCAGCACGCATTGCCACGTGGCTCCGGCCATGGAGGACGAGCGGATCTGCTACGAGGAGGTGATCCTGACCATCCGGGGAGAGGCCGCGGAGCACCTGTCGGGCGTCGTGGCACCGCTCCTCATCTGATCGACTCGGCCGACTTCAGCGACCCGCTGCACGGGATGCGACGGCTGGCGAACCTTCGTCACCGCAGCGGCGTTGGCGATCTCGCCTGGGAGCGGCTCTCGATCTGGCAGGAGCGGATCGCCCAGTTCTTCGACGCGCCGCGGTTCCGGCGCTACCTGCCGAACCTGAACCGCATGGTGATTCGGTACGCGGTCCCAGGCGCTGCAGGCCCACGGCCCGACCCGGAGATTCCCATCCACGAGGTCGCCTCGCCTATGGCGCAAGCAGTGCTGCTGGCCGGCTGGCTGGCCGCGCGCCTCGAATGGCGGCGCTTCAAGACCCTCGAATGGCTCGACGGGCGCGGGTTCCGCCTTCGCCTGGAGGGCCGGCACGAGATGGTCGACCTGCACATCCAGCCGGAGGTGACCGATAGCCTGCCGGCCGGCGAGCTGACCAGCGTGCACCTTCGCGCGTACGGAGAGACGGGGGCGGCGGAGTTCATCATCGACCGATCGGCCGACGAGGCGACCGTCGCCACGAACGCGGACGGCATGACCGCGCTGCTCCGCCAGGTCGTCATGGAATCGCCGAGGCCCGCGGAGCTGCTGAGCGCGCAGCTGACGGCGAACCCCAAGGATCCGGTCTACGAGTCCGCGCTGCGGGCGGCGGTCATCTTCCTCGCCTCCGCACAAAGCGGCGAGCCGCTCAGCTCGCGCACCGCTCGGGTCGTGAGCGCAGCGCAGGAGCTCGGCGGATGAGCGCGGTGGCACGACAGCCTGCACCCGCCACGGCGCACTTCGTGGTGCTCCCGGACCTTGCGGCAGTCGCCGCCGAGGCCGCCGATCGCTTCGTGGAGAGCGCCAGGGCGGCGATCGCGGCGCGCCGGGTGTTTCGCGTCGCGCTCTCGGGCGGGACGACGCCCAGCGCGGTCTACCCGCTCCTGTGCGCCGAGCCGCGGGTGAGCCGCGTCGACTGGAGCCGGGTCGAATTCTTCTGGGGAGACGAGCGCGCGGTCCCGCCCGACGATCCGGAGTCGAACTTCGGGACCGCCTACCGCATGTTCATCTCGCATCTCCCCAACGTGCGGCCGGAGGCGATCCACCGCATGCAGGGCGAGGCGACCGATCTGCAGGCCGCTGCGCTAGCCTACGAGACCGAGATCCGCCGCGCCTTCGGCGTGCGCGGCGACCAACCACCCGTGTTCGACCTGATCTGGCTCGGGCTGGGCCCGGATGGGCATACGGCCTCGATCTTCGTGGGCAGCTCGGCGCTGCGTGAGACGGACCGATGGGTGGCCGCCACCTGGGTTCCGGCGCGACGGATGTGGCGCCTGACGATCACCTATCCAGTTATCAACGCGGCACGCGAGGTGGTCTTCCTGGCCACCGGCGCCGTGTGGCTGCTGGATGCAGCAGCCGGAGGTGAACCCTCAGCGCCCAAGCCGCGGCCCGCGTGAGACCTGGCGGACTTCCTGAGCGCCGGGTGTCCGGTCGTGGGCGCGCACCCGCGTGGCGTCGCGCGGCCGTCATCCTGGTAGCGGGAGTCTGGCTGCAGGGGTGCGGCGCACCCAGCTCCCCGGTCTCCGGCATTCCTCTCGCGTCCCGAACCGGGGAGGCGGGTCCTCACGCCTGGCTGATTATGATGGAGAACCGATCTGACACTGAGATCGCCGGGAATGCACAGGCCCCGTATCTCAACAGGCTCATGCAGCAATTCGCTTCTTCGCTGAACTATCGCGCCCTCGTGCATTCCTCGCAGCCGAACTACATCGCTCTTTTTTCCGGCGATCTGCATGGCGTGACCGGCAACCAGACGGTCAATCTCGGCGCTCGAAACCTCGCAGACCAGCTGGAAGCGGCGGGACTCACGTGGAAGGTGTACGCCCAGAACGTCCCCGGCGCGTGTTTTACCGGTGAGTCGGCCCGTGGGGGTCGGGACGGTCCCGGAACGTATGCGCGCAAACACGAGCCAGCCATCAGCTTCACCGACATCAGTGGCTCGCCCACGCGCTGCGCGAACATCCAGGACCTCACTTCGTTCGATCCCATGGCAGCCAACTTCGAGTTCATCGTCCCAAACCTCCAGAATGACATGCACGATGGGACGACTCTCGAAGGTGACACGTTCTTGAAAGGATTCGTGCCGCGCATTCTGGCGACGTCGGCGTGGAAGGCCGGATCCCCGCTCTACATCACGTGGGATGAAGGCAAGCAGGGATCGTCCAACCACATCCTGACCCTGGTCATCGCGAACACCGTGAAGGCCGGATACCGCTCGCACAAGCCGCACACCCACTACTCCCTTCTGCTGACCATCGAGTCTTGGTTTGGCCTGCCGTGCCTGGCGCAGTCGTGCAAGGCCAGTCAGCTGTCCGAGTTCTTCCCGTCCTTTCCGCCGGCGCCGACGTCCTCGCCATGACCGTCCTGTGGCTATTGGCGGCCGTCGTCGTCGGGGTGTCTGGGGGAATGATTGGCTGGCCGGCGTGGCGGGGGTATCAGGCCCGTCATGCCGGCGATCTGAACGCACAGCGATACCTCGCTTGGCGCGGGCGCGCGTCGAGATCGTCGCAGTCGGCGAAGGTTGGGCCGTCGGTGGGCGAGCGGCGCCGTCTGTTGATCTCGGGCATCCTGCTGCTCGCCGCAGCCGGGTGCCTAATCGTCTACCTCACGGTGAGCTAGCCCACTTCCCGTGCATGTCGAGCTCCTCTATACCGAGGCGGATCCAACGTACATGACCGTACGGCAGACCCTTGTCGAGGTGCTCAACGAGGACGCCTTCGAGACACCCATCCAGATGATCGCTGTCGCGTCGATGGCGGATGCCAGGCTGCTGGGGTTCACCGGATCGCCGACCATCCGCATCGACGGGGTCGACATCGACCCTACCGGCGCTCGAGGGATCAGCCTAGGGAGGCGCAGGTATCCGGGCAGCTCGGACGGGGGGCCGGACAAGCGCCTCATCCGCGCGGCGGTGGAGCGGGCGCGAGGATGGAGGCACGGTCGGCTTCCGTAGCCCATTTCGCCAACCTGGAGTGCTCATCAGCCTCTTCGGTCGGTACCGCGTCTGACGAGTGCGCCGCGCCCACGCCGGAGCAGCGTTAGACTTGCGGCATCTCATGAGCTCATCCAAGCGCCCCAGCACCTCCAGTCTTCGTCGATTCATCACCTCCCGGCCATACGTCCCGGTTGCCGAGATCCGCCGGCGTTTCGGGATCGACGATCCAGATTGCATGTGCCGCCTGGAGCGTGACGGGCGCGCGGCTTTCGTTGGTCTTCCTGAGCGGGAGGCCAGCAAGATCCAGGACCTGTTGAGTCGTGGCGAGATCGGGCTCGAGCTTTCCGTCGAGGTACATGCGCCGGTCGTGGTCGGACTCTACCCGCTGCGCATTGCGCGCTACGTGATCGATGGCAACGGCAGAGATGGCAACGGCCACCGCCCGAACGCTCAGAACAACGTTGGTTCTGGTCTGGCCGCAATCCCCGCCCCCGCGGCCGACTCAGCTCGCGGCGATCGTCCGTTTGGGACCGCCATTCCCAACCCGGGCGCATCCATGCACTGAAATCGACATATCGGAGCCGCCGATGAGCCTCGTGGCTTTGTCGCGCGATCTCCTGTTCGCCACGCGCATCCTCGACGCTGCCGATCGACACCGCATCGCCTGTGACCGGGTGGACGGGCCTGCGGACCTGCCCTCGCCCGATGAGGTTGATCTCGTCATCGTCGACTGGACTGCGCGGGGTGCGGCTTGGGGCCGCGACCTCTCGCGTTGGCGCGAATCAGCGACCGTGGCCGAACGTCCTCGAATCGTGCTGGTCGGAGCCCACACAGACCTTGAGGCACACGCGGCTGCGAGGGCGAGCGGGCTCGGGCCGATGTGGGCACGGTCGAAGCTGCTGGCTGAGATCGATTCCATGCTTAGTCAGGCGACCCACACCCATCGTCGTTGACGCGGCGTCCAGTTGGTGGTGCGACCCGTCAACGTCCGCTGACGACCCCGTTCCATTGCTGGACTTCACCGGCTACCGTTCCGAGCCTGAGCTCGACCACTCATTGACAGGCGAGGGGAGACCCGTGGAGACCGAGATGTCACAAAGTGCCTCCACCGGGACATGGATCGTTGTGCCCACCTACAACGAGCGCGACAACGTTGCGGCGTTCGTCGATGCCGTGCTGGAGGTCGTGCGGGACGGCCAGGTCCTCATTGTCGACGACAATTCCCCGGACGGAACCGGGATACTCGCCGATGCGCTGGCCGCAGCCGACCAAAGGGTGAGCGTCCTGCACCGTGAAGAGAAAGCGGGCCTCGGAGCGGCCTATCGGGCCGGGTTCGTCGAGGCGCTGCGGCACCCGGAATGCCTGCGCGTCGTTCAAATGGACTGCGACTTCAGCCACGCACCCCAAGACCTGCCTCGGCTCCTCCAGGCGTTGGAGGCTGGCAGCCAGCTCGTGCTGGGAAGCCGGTACGTGCCCGGGGGCAGCACCCCAGGATGGAGCCTTCGGCGTCGGCTGATCTCGCGCGTTGGAAGCCTTGTTGCGCGGGGCGTCCTGCTCCTGCCCTACCACGACCTCACCGGGGGATTCAAGGCCTGGCGCCGAGAGACTCTCGCCGAGATCGATCTCGAATCCGGCTATGCCCAGGGGTACGGGTTTCAGGTCGAGATGACTTGGCTGGCGCACCGTTCTGGGGCACGGATAACGGAGGTCCCGATCACGTTCCGGGACCGCGTTGCCGGAATGTCGAAGATGAGTGGCGCCATCGCCTTAGAGGCGTTGCTGATGGTGATTCGCCTCCGGGCATCGACCATCCGCGGGAGAAAGACTTCAGCCCGTCGCTCGCCTACGTGATTCCGCGTGGAGGTCGCAGACCGGGCGCCCTTCGATGACGGTGCCGGCCGCCTTCATGACCGTAACGAATTCCCACGAGCTGGCGCTCGCTCCGCAGACTGAGCAGGGCAGGTCCGCGAGTGACTGCGCATCGGTGGCGGGACGCCTCCGCCACTGCTTGGCGAGATTCTGCCAGAGCCCGGTCATGCCACGCATCGTGAACCAATCCTGTTATCAGGGGGTTATCAACACGTTACTTGTCTTATCAGGCGGTTATCAACAGGTTATGGGTCGGCAAAAGTAACCGGTCCGTTGACAGCCGTCAACGGTACTGGGACCTTTGAATTGACGCTCAACTAACAAAAGTACTAGGCTCCGCGAGAGGGTTTCCCCGCACCCGCAGTCAGTCGCACTGAGCCCAATCTGTTACCTGGAATTATCCTCCGAGGGGGCATCCGAGCTTCCAGCGGCCGCGTTGGGGAATCGCTATCTGATCCGTGGTCGACATCTGGAGGCAAAGACCATCGCATGGCCTCTATCCCTACGCTGCTACCCGGAAAATGGGCCGGATCGGCGCTCAAGTTCGGGCTCGTCGGTCTCAGCGGGCTGCTCGTCAACCAGTTCGCCTTCACATTCTTCATTCACATCGGCGTCTTCTACCTCATCGCGGCGATCGCCGCGACCCAGGTCTCCTCAACGTGGAACTTCGTTGGCAGTGAGTACTGGGTCTTCTCCGGCAGGCTGACGCGAGGCAGCCGCTTCGGACGATACGCAGCGTTTCTGGCGCTCAACAACGCGTCCCTTCTCTTGCGGGTTCCTATGCTCTGGCTACTGGCTGACGTCGTCGGGGTTCATCCCCTGGTAGCTAACCCGATCACGCTCGTGGTGCTCTGGGCGGTCCGATTCATGTTTGCGGATGGCTGGATCTGGCAGGCGACAGCCCCGGTCCTCAACCCGAATGGACCGGCTGACGGCGACGAGGGGGGCAATCGACACCCGCGCCTGGTGGCAGTTGGCCCCGGGGCCGCGATGTACGAGTACGACGTTGCCGGAGTTCTGCGGGTCCAGTCCCAGGTGAACCTTCCCGAGCTCTCGTACTTCTTAACCGACCGCGCCTCCCCCCCCGACATCCGCATTAACGTCATGCGCGTTGGTGGACTGCCGAGCCGTCGGACGCGATTTGTGACCGCCGGGACGACGGTCGGCTACTACGAGCACCTTGGGCTCGCCGGTGCCAACTTCCGGATCACCATGGGCGAACCGGTGGTCGTCGAGGTCGCCCCGCTTTTGGCCCGGTCACCGCACGTCCTCTACACGAACGTCATCGAGGCACTCCTCCGCTTCCTGCTCGTCTCCCGCGGATACGTCCTCCTGCATTCAGCATGCATCGCCATGAACGGCCGCGCCACGCTGCTGTCGGCACAGACCGATACGGGTAAGACCAGCACCGTCATCGAGTTGGTCCGAGACCACGGGTTCGAGTTCTTGAGCGACGACATGACCATCCTCGCTCCCGATGGCCGCGCCATCTGCTATCCCAAGCCGATGACCCTCAGCTTTCACACCATGCGTTCCATCCGCGGCGACGAGCTGAGGCGGCGCGAAAAGGCAGCGCTCGCGGTGCAGAGCCGCTTGCATTCGAAATCCGGTCGGACCGTCGGTCGGTTTCTCGGGTCGATGAATATCCCCATCATGTCGGTCAATTCAGTGGTCCAGATTCTGGTGCCGCCGCCGAAGTACCGGATCGACGCCCTGATGCCCGCCGCGATCGCACGCGAGGCCAGGATCACGCACGCTGTCCTCATGGAGCGTGGCGAGCCGGTTCGGGAGCGAGTGAGCCTCGAGGACGGAGTGCAGGAGTTGATCGCGAACACGGACGACGCGTACGGGTTCCCGCCCTTCGCGACCTTCGCGCCGCACATCCGCATCGGCACCGACGACTATGCCGCGCTCAGGGTCAAGGAGGAGGCTCTCATCCGGCGCGCTCTCGCGCAGGTGGCGTTGTTCCGGATCCGGGTCACTGGACACGAGTGGGCGCAGATCCTGCCGGCCATGCTGGACGTCAGCTGAACCGTCGCCCGCCCATGGACTCGGCGGCGTCATGAAGCGAAGGAGACTACCGAGGCTCCTCGCGGCGGCGGTGGTAGTCAACCTGTTGATCGCCTCGATCGCGATGCCAACCTGGGCCGCGAAGCCCACCCGGACGCCGAAGCCGAGCCCGACGCCTCCAGCGGTGACTCCCAATCCCACCCCAGCGCCGACTGCAACGCCGACCCCCACCCCTACGCCGACGCCTACGCCGACGCCCACCGTCACCCCCACGCCGACGCCATCACCGGCGGCGTGGGATCCGGCTCTCCGCCGATACCCCTATCTCACCGATGTTGTCGGTTCCTACGCGACCGTGAACTTCGCGACCGATCGGTCCGGGTCGGCGGCGACGGTCCGATGGGGGACGGTGGCCTCGGGATGCACAGCGAACTCGGCGAGCGCCACCCGGACAAGCATCAGCGTCAACTCGGTTCTTGAGTACCAGTGGTACGCCGACCTGTCGTTGGTGCCCGATACCGAGTACTGCTACCGCGTCTACCTCGGCGCGACCGACCTGCTCGGGACGGACCCGTCGCCGCATTTCTGGACGCAGGTCCCGGCCGGCTCCACCAAGAGCTACTCGTTCGCCGTGTTCGGCGATTGGGGCTCGGTGGATGCGACCGGCAACAGCCACCAGGCCAACGTCATGCAGCGGATCGCCAACAGCGGGGCGCGGTTCGCGATCACCACCGGCGATACTGCCTACCCGACCGGTAGCCAGGCCAATTACGGCGATCTCACCGAGACCGGCTCGGGGATCAGTGCGGTCTTCGGTCCCAGCTTCTGGACGATCCCGGGGCGTTCGATGCCGCTCTTCAATCCCACGGGGAACCACGGGTTCAACTCGTACGGCCTGGTCAACTGGCCGCAGGATCGCGCGGTGAGCACTTCCAACGGGCGGTACGTTACTGAGACGTACTGCTGTCTGAACGGGACGACATCTGGGAGCTACCCGAGTGCCTGGTACGCGTTTGATGCGGGGACCGCACGCATCTACGTCCTCGAAGCCGCATGGTCGGAGTCGAACGTCGGGACGGCGACGCAGTACAAGAACGATGCCGACTACCACTGGACCGCAAGCAGCGCCGAATACCAGTGGCTTGCCAACGACCTCGCTGGCCATCCGGACCGGCTAAAGATCGCACTGTTCCATTACCCGCTCTACTCCGACAACGCAGGGCAATCCTCTGACGTTTATCTCCAAGGCAGCGCGAGCCTTGAGGGGCTGCTTGGTCAGTACGGCGTCCAGCTGGCTTTCAACGGGCACACGCATATGTATGAGCGCAACAACCCGAATCCGTGGGGGATGGTCTCCTACGTGACCGGGGGTGGCGGCGCGCAGATTACAGGTCCAGATCATTGCAGCGCATTCGATGCCTATGCCATTGGCTGGTCCCAGTCGAACAACGCAGGAAAGGCGTGCAAGGCCCCGATCCCCACGTCGATGACGCAGATCTATCACTTCCTGCTCGTGACGGTGAGCGGCACGACCGTGACGGTCACGCCGACCGATGAGCTCGGGCGTACGTTTGACGTCCAGACCTACACATTCAACGACATCGGTCCGGACACCACCCCGCCGACCGCTCCATCCACCCTTCAGGCGACCGCCCCGGATCCGCATCGCGTCGACCTGACCTGGTCGGCGTCGACCGACAACGTCTCCGTCACCAGCTACGTGGTGTGGCGCGATGGCGCCCAGATCGCCACGCTCGACGGCAACACGCGCGCATACAGCGATGCGACGGTAGCGAGCGGAAGCCAATACACGTACACGATCACGGCGGTGGATGCGGCCGGCAACATCTCACCTCCGAGCAACGAGGCCACCGTCACGACGCCAGCGACCATCAATGTCGTGCAGCTGACGCCGACCGATGATGCGTACGTCGAGCAGGGCGTGCCGGACGCGAACTTCGGCATCGCATCGTCGCTCAAGGCGAACACCAACCCGTTGCAGAATTTCCTGTTGCGCTTCGACATCACCGACCTCAGTGGCCAGACCGTGACGAGTGCCAAGCTCCGGCTGTACTGCACGAATGGGTCAACGACCAGCGGTGGTGCTTTCCACCTGGCCACTGGCTCGGACTGGAGCCAGGGCACCATCACCTGGAAC
Source organism: Chloroflexota bacterium (assembly GCA_005882055.1). Classification (GTDB taxonomy): domain Bacteria; phylum Chloroflexota; class Limnocylindria; order QHBO01; family QHBO01; genus CF-82. The sequence goes on along the minus strand of VBGQ01000002.1, from coordinate 11,981 downwards.
AACGCGCCTCCCGCAGACCCAACCACCATCACGACCGTCGGGCCGGTCGTCTCCGGGACCTGGGTCGAGGTCGATATCACCTCAGTGGTAAGCGGCGATGGGGTCCTCAGCCTGCGGGTGACCAAACCCAGCGGCGCGGTCTGGTATTCCTCGAAAGAGGGGGGTCACGCTCCGCAATTGGTCCTGACGTTCGTTGGTCCCTAGGAGGGTCCACTGAATTCGCGTCCGAGCCACCGCGTTTCGATCCGTCTCTTACGACTTAGCCGATTCAACGGCCGACGCCGTGTCCTGATTGCGGCCGTTGCCGCAGTGCTTGTCGCAGGTGCCGGCCTCTTCGGCTTGGTGACCGGAAACGCGGGAAAAGACAATCTGAGCGGTCCTGCAGTGCTCATAGCCGCAGGCGACATTGCCGACTGCAGCGAGGATGGCGACAGCGCGACGGCCACCCTGGTTGAGGGCATGCCAGGCACGGTGATCGCGCTTGGAGACAACGCATACGAGGTGGGGAGTAGCGACGATTACGCGAAGTGCTACGGCCCGACCTGGGGCGCATTCAAGTCCCGGACCCGGCCCGTTCCCGGGAATCATGAGTATGGGAGCGCCGGCGCTATTCCGTACTTCCGCTACTTCGGCGCCGATGCCGGAAATGCTGCCAACGGCTACTACGCCTTCGAGGTCGGCTCGTGGCGGATCTACGCGCTGAACTCGAACTGCGACAGCATCGGTGGATGCGGGCGGACTTCGGCGCAATACGCGTGGCTGACGGCTGACCTGGCGGCCCACCCCGCATCATGCGTGGCCGCGTACTGGCATCATCCCCGCTGGAGCTCCGGGATGCACGGCAACCAGTTGCGGATGCAGGCGATCTGGGAGGCGCTCTACCGCGCCGGCGCCGAGATCGTGCTGAGCGGGCATGACCACGACTACGAGCGGTTCGCCCCGCAGGACGCCTCGGGCCAGGTGGACTCCGCCTTCGGCGTCCGCGAGTTCGTGGTCGGAACGGGCGGCAAGAGCCACTATGGATTTCGGGATCCCCCCCTTCCTAACAGCCAGGCTCGCAACGACAACACGTTTGGCGTCCTGCGCCTGCAACTTGACACGGACGCCTACACGTGGCGGTTCACGCCGGTCGCCGGCGCGACGTTCACCGATGGCGGGACGACTCCGTGCCACTCACCTCCACCGAGCACCCGGGCCAGCTGAGCGGCAAGCCGCATGCGCCATGAAGCGCGACCGTTCGCGCCTCTAGGCCGACGCGCAAGGGCCGCTGACAGGCAGGCGCGCTATCACACCTCGCGATAGTAGAGAAGCTCACCGGCCTCACCCGGTGCGGAGCCCGCGACAGGGATGAACAAGGTGATCACGATGGCGCGCTTGCCGGATGGCAGGGTGACCCACGAGAACGAGGGGTTCGCGAACGATCGGCTGCCGCCGTGGGTGGCCACGGACAGGCGCCTCGCCTCTGCGGTCTGCGGCTGATAGAGGAATACTCGCCAGGCGGACCAGTCGTTTTGGACAAGTTGGCCTTCGTGAATGTTCAGGCGCACTCCTTCGTACATCAATGAGTCTCGGTCGCCGATGTTTCCCCTGCAGCCCAGGGCCTCGAGGGCGGCGTCGATGGCTGGCTGTGCGCGAGCCCTCCAGGCGCGGAAGTTTGTCAGCGTCCCTCGCGCCTGGCGATCAAGAACGGCATCCTTGAAATAGTGGAACCCGATATCGATGACCGAGTGGCGCACGTCCGGCGAGAGAGTTACCGAGTACACGTTTGGCGTGCCCTCGGCCCCGCCTTTGGCAATTGGTGCGACCAGGGTGTGCGGCGCGTCAAAGCGGGCGTCAGGAGCGCTGCTCAGGAGCCCGGCCAGGCTTGGATAGTGGAGGAACCGCAGCCAGGTGGCGGAGGGGGAAGCGAGGCCAGTGTTATCGGCCTCCTCGACAACCAGGAATCCGCCGTCGGGCGTCGCCGCGATCGTCGGCTGAGACGCGTGATAGTCCAGGGTAGCGCGCAGCTTCCACGTGACGAGGTCGCTCGATGTCGCCACACGGACCGCAAACCCGGTTCCGAGATTGGTGTGGTAGACCCCCAGGTAGCCGCCAGACCGATTGGAGATCACCTTGAGGGTGTCCATCGAGCCGCCGGAGCTGTCGCGTAACCCGTAACGGTACGCGGTGGCCTGTCGCACATTCCCGATCAGGGCTGTCATGTCGTCGATCGGTTTGGTCGCCGGGGCGGCGGAAGGGTGCGTCGGCGTCGGCCGGGTTGCTGTCGGAGTCGAGGACGGATGCACCGTGGGAGGGCGGGTTGCAGTGGGCTTCGGGCTAGCGGAGACTGTCCCGATGATCGGCGGGGGAGTGCTGCCCGGCGCCGGACGCGGTTGACCGGCCATCATCGTGAGGAGCGCTGTGGCGATGACTGCCGCGCCCGCGACAACTCCGACCGCCGTTCGACGAGCAAGTGGGAACATTAGCCTCCGCATTTGCCTGCCTGAATGCGCATCACCTGGATTGCCCACTGGCAGTTCGACCCGGTCCGTGCAGCCTGATCGGGACGCCGGAGCCTCCGGTCACTGGCGTTTGGCCCGCGATCTGCACAGGCCCTCTCTGTTTTCGACACGGCTGACTCTGCGCTCGAGGAACGTCTAACGTATGCCGGCAGCATCGCAGGTACCGGGCCGGGCCGCGATGACGTGGCTGGCCATTCTGCTGGGACTGGCCTGGGTCCTGCCCGGATGCGCCCCGCAGAATCCTCGTGCCTGCCAGCAGCCCGGAGACGTGGGCGATCGAGGTTGCCAGCAAGGATCCGGACGTCATCGCCGGGTCTCTCGTCGCGCTTTGGCGGCTGCGGATGCGGGTCAGCCACCAGGTCATCGTCTTCGCCCGTGGACCGGAGGGAGGCGGGGTGGGTTACGACCGCGGTGTCCTCCTGGCGCGTGACCAGGCACTACAGTTTGGGGTCTGCGTCAGCTGGGAGAGTTTTCGCGACCTGGGGGAGGTGTGCCGGGACGAGGTGCGCTTTAGCCTCACGGTTCCGGCGAACGCGAGATCGAGCAAGCCCTCTGCCAGCGCACCCAATCGGGCTAGCCCCACGCCAACCCAGGCTCCAAGCGACGCTGTCCTGGTCGGAGCCGGGGACATCGCATCCTGCAGCAACCTGAAGGGGAGCGCGGCCACTGCGGCGATTCTCGATCACACGCCAGGCGCCATCTTCGCGGCCGGGGATGAGGCATATCCGTCGGGCAGCCTCGAGCAGTACCAAGCGTGTTACGCCCCGACCTGGGGTCGCTTCAGGGCGCGCACGAAGCCTGCCCTCGGCAACCACGAATACCTCACACCGCATGCATCGGGCTACTTTGCGTATTTCGGCTCGGCGGCTGGGAATGCAACGCGTGGCTACTACGCCTTCGACCTGAACGGTTGGCGGATTTACATGATGAACAGCAACTGCTCGGAGGTTGGCGGGTGTCAGCAGGGTTCGCCACAAGAGGTCTGGTTGCGAGGCGATATCAATGCCCATCCAGCTATCTGCAGCATGGCGATTTGGCACCATCCGCGATTCAGCTCCGGCCTGACGGGCAGCGACGAGGACATGCAGGATATGTGGGCTGATCTTTACGCTGCCGGCGCGGAGATGTTGGTTGTCGGGCACGACCACATCTATGAGCGCTTTGCGCCGCTCGACGCCGCCGGCCGCATCGATCGCAAGCGCGGCATCCGCGAATTCGTCGTCGGGACTGGCGGAGGATCGCACGAGGCGATCGGGACACCGGTCACCGGGAGCGAAGTCCGCAACAACAATACATACGGGGTCCTCAAGCTGACCCTCAAGCCGGACAGCTTCCGCTGGGACTTCTTGCCCGAGCGGGGAAAGACCTTCACGGACAGCGGTGCTGGGGTCTGCCACTGAGCGAAGGCACCGGCTCGCGCGAGGGTGGTCGACGGATTCACCTAGCGGCGCCTGATCTGCACCACCGCTTGCACCGTCCCGTAGTCACGCCCCTTGGACGCGTGGATCCAGATCGTATATGTGCCCGGGACTTCGAGCGAGGCGAGGTTGAACGTGGCGATCCCAAACGTGTCGGTGAGGGTCGCCGCCCACCTCGTCACGGTCCCTGGCAACGGCTGCAGCTCGAAGTAGACGCGGCCCTCCGATAGGGGCCGGGCATTTCGCGCCGAGGAAGACCTGACGCTGATGGACATCCGAAGAGGAGAGCCGACCTCGACCGAGGCCGGTGCGCTCAGCTTCAGCCCCAGGATGTTGCGCGCCGGGGCCGCAGGCGCCTGGGCCGAAGTCCGGATCAGCCACGCTGGATAGAGCTCGCGCGTGCCCGTCGCCGATGCTCGACGGTCGATCACCCAGGCGCCGAAGAAGGAAGCATGTTCGTCAACCTGAGGAATGGTCACCGATGGTTGATCGGTGGGCACGACCTTGACGATGATGAAGCGCTGGACCCTGGGGTCGATGTAGTTCGCATTGTCGCGATCGGGCTCGACCAGAATGTCCACCTCGAGCTTGACGGGGTCGACCTTGACGCGCCGCACCGTGCCGCTAACCGTCGCGCATGCAGTAACCACGTCGAGGCTGTCAGGCATCGGCACATGAGCGAACGCGTCGCGCCTGCATTCTGTGGCGCCGGCCTGCCAACCGGGCGTCGGCATCGGGATCAAGATGTGGCTCTGGGTTGCCTGCAGGAGAAGCCCCGCGCCGAGCGTCGCGAGCCCCACTGCCGCTAGAAGACCGATGAGGCGTCGGCGACGCAGTAGATGAAGGCGAAGGCTCATGTTGCCTTCAGGCCGGTCACGATGGCGCGGTTGCCCGCTGAATCGATCGCGAGGAGCTGGTACGAACTACGCACAGGCGCGGGCAGACGGACCTGAGCGGTGAAGCGACCCTGGGCGTCAGCCTGGAAGACACCCAGCCGGGTGCGGTGGTAGTAGACAGTAACGGCTGACCCCAGCGAGTACCCCGCCCCCTGGACTTGGATGTCCAGGCCCGTTTTGGACGCGACCCTATCGGCCACGTTCAGGCTCGGGTGCGGCAGCAGTTTGCCAACCCGGTAGATCCAGACCGTCGGCTCGTGGTGCGAATACACCGTGTACATGAGCTGACCACCGTATGCCTCGACGAGGCCCCGGAACTGCCGCTGCGTCTCAGTGACTATCAGAGGATCGTCCGGGGGATCGTCAGGCTGGTCGATCCAGTACACGAGGTAGGAGACGACTCCGCCCTCGATCAGCCGGGGTGGCCAGTACACCACCCAGTCGCGCGGCGTGCCGTTCGAAGGCAGCTGGGGCGGAAGGATCTCGCCGCCGGGCATGACCGTCGCGAGTCGAAACCGCCCGAACGGGTAGGCGTCGCGCTGCGAATAGAACGAGATGGCGTACTGCGCCGATCCCTGTGAGATCGTCATCACACCCGCGTCCTTTGGTGTGTGCTCGGCAAGCCACATCGCAGCCTCTCGGAGACCTGGCTGCTGCTGTGCAGCGAGGGTGTTGGAGATCGGCGCGACGGTCGATAGCAGCAGGGCGCCAAAGGCGACTGGGGCCACCATGCGTGCTAGCCGCGGATAGCGAGCTATCGCAACGATGCGGTCCGCTATGGAGACGATCACGCGCGCGGTGATCACCGAGTAGGCGGGAATCAACGGCAGCAGATAGTTGTATGCCTTCAGGGGATACAACTGGAAGAACAGCGTACCCACCAGGATCCAGGCCATCAGCAGCTTGTCGCCCTGCGTTCGCCAGCGCACCGCGATGAGCACTGCGAGCACCCAGAGCGTAGGGAAGATGAAGCCTTCATAGCTGGACAGCTTGAGGAAGTAATAGCCGCTCGGCACGTTGCTCAGTCGCCGGGTGCTGTCGCCGAGCAGCGCCAGGAACTGGTGGGGGTCGATGGCGAACTCGATCAGGGCGGGAGCCATGAAAAGGACAAAGACGGCCCCGCCGCCTACCCACTGCCGCAGCCGGATCTTTCGGATCTGGCCCGAGGCGACCAGGTACAGGGCAGCGATGACCACGACCAGCACCCCGGTGACCTTGACCTGGATTGCCAACGCGGCAGCTGCGGCGAACGCGTACAGCCACAGGTTCTGGCTGTGCTGCGACCGGATCCACTTCGCCGCGAAGAGCATCGACAGTGCGAAGAAAAACCCAAGCGCAGCGTCGAGTAGCGCCAGGCGACCGAGCGCGATGGTATAGCTGCTCGCGGCAAGCAGAATCGCGCTGCCGATAGCGACTCGCCGGTTGAACAGCGTCCGGCCGAGTTCGTAGGCGATCGGCACGGTCAAGGTGCTAAAGACCGCGGAGACCATCCGCGGCACCGCATCGGTGATCCCGAAGAGGTGATACGCCCCGGCCACGAGGTACTGGAACATCAAGAAGTTCGAGTTGCCCCGTGATATCAGGACGAAATAGCGGGCCATCTCGGAATCGCCGGCAATGACCGCGGCCTGGCCCGAATAGACGGCCTCGTCGCCGCTGAAACCTGTCCCGCCAAGCATCCAGAACCGCGTGAAGAGCGCGATCCCGAGCACCCCGATCGCCAGGATGGCGTCGCGGATGATGACCGCTGCGCGCTCGTGCTCGAGCGGCGGCGCCAATCCCAGGATGCGCTGAACGGCGCGTGCGGCAGACGGCATCGCGAGTCCGGAGCCGGGGAAGGTGCGCGAGGCCTTCATGTCGTAAATCTCATCAGACGCGGACGTTATCAAGGAAGAAGAGGTCGGTTACACGTGCCGCCCGAACGGAAAGACAGATCCCGTCGGCGACGCCGAGGTCCGTATCGAGCGGGACCGGAGGGGTGCGCAGGATGGGGGTGCGGGATGCGCGGTCATCGATCATCCAGCTGACGGCCCATGTAGACGAGTCGAATGTGAGGGTTGACCGATACCAGACCTCCGGGTCGATCCCGCGATCGACGCTGTACGTAGCCGACCCCGCACGAAGCGTCAAGCCGCGCCCTAGCGTCGCGCTCGCTTCAACGAGCGTCCGTGAGCCTGATGGCAGCTCGATCGCGATACGGTCCGATGCGCCTCGGCCCCGAATCAGGAAATCCAGCGAGACTGCCACCGGTTCGACAAACCTTCCCATCTTGCAGAGCCTGACTGCCCTACCCGCTTCCGCCACCTCTATGCGAAGGCTTCGATCGCCAGCGTTGGGGAAGCCGGTCACCTCTGTCTCCGCCAGCGTTCCGCCGGTGACAGCCCAGCCCACCACAGGCGACCCTTCTCGAAGGCCGTCGAAAGCCTCCTGGACGTGCAGCGGATCCATGCGGGATCCACCGCTGGTAGCTTGCACGCCGAACTCGACACTCGCGACGCTGGAGGCATCACTCGAGGCCAGCGTCGGCATCAGCACGAGCACTGTGATGACTGCGACCGCCGGCACGGTACGTACATTCGCCCGCCACGCCTGCAATCGGCGAAAGGGCGCGGAGGCCCAACGTGGCCAACGGGCCGCCGGGAGACGGGCGCGGAATCGTGTTCGGCGTGCAGGGACTCCCGTAGCGGTGAGAGGCACGGCGGTGATCGGTGCCGTCGCCGTGAGAGCCGTGGGCACCGGAGGGAGTACGAGAGCCGTCACCGAGGATGGCCCGTCCATGCGGCCAACGGAAGGTTGCACTTGAGTGGCCCCGGCGGCGGCGGCTTCCGTCGAGCGCGAGGGTGAGGGTCGCCGCGGCGTCGGGCCGATAGCCGCGATGACCTTGGTCCTCTTCTTCCGGGACGATGAGGCAGAGGTCCGGGAGCTCGCTGCGCGTGGCGCTTTGGTGTCGCCCGCGGACGGCTTGGTTGCCTTCTCCTTCGGCGCGGCGGGGACGATCGAGCGCGAGCGCGAGGATCGCGGGACCTTGGAGCCGAGAGCCGCCGCGGCCTTGCTCGCCCTCTTCCGCGGCGATGAGGCGGAGGTCCGAGGGCTCGCTGCGCGTGGCGCCTTCTTCTTGTCACCCGCGGACGGCTTGGTTGCCTTCTGCCCGCGTGGGCGCGAAACCCGTCTAGGCATGGATCGCCCGGATCCCGCGGCCTCTTGTTGCTGCGCAGTTGGTATATCGCCATTGGCGGAATCGGCGCGTGTCGGCAAATCGGTTGAGGGCAGCAGGGGGCCCCAGGCGGAGGCGGGCGGCGTCGGTGTGACCGCGTGAGCCGCCTCGCCCAGCGCGGGGAGAGGGGCCAGCACCAGCCGAGGGAAGATATCCGCCTGCCCGCGGCCGGGGACTAGGACCTGACGCATGCTGGAGCGCTGCAACGCCTCCCACAGGAGCACGCCCTCGCGTTGCAGCAGCTCGGCGTAGCCGTCGACCGCAAGGGGCGAGTGCGGCGGAAGGCCATAAGCCAAGTCAGTGTGATCGAGGAGCTGTGCGACGCCTTCGTCAAGGGTGAGCTCACGGTTCCCAGGCTCGCCGCGCGCGAGCAGGAAGACGTGGTCAATCCGCGACGCACTGCCGGCGCCGGCGTTCGGGATGGCATCGGCTTCCGGGATGAGGGGAGGGACCATCACGAGGACTGCGGCGGCCGGCCGGCTGGCGGGAGGACGAGCGCCTGCGAGCAGGCGACCCAGGCGAGATGCCGTCTGCGATCCATCGGTTTCGGTCCGAATGTCCAGAGAGATCCGCTCTCGTGACGGAGCGTCCTGCGTCTCCGGGGTCGCGTCCTCGATGAGCATCGAGACAGGATTCGGGTAGCAGAGCAAGGGGCCACCCGGCGACAGGATTGCGACGTCGCGACTCAGGCTGCGGTAACCCGACGTTCGCCTGAGCCGAAAACCGGCGTTCCCATCGTCGGGACGCGTCGAGATGAGCACAGCCCGTCCGTTCCTGGTGAGCGCCGCGGCATGGACGAACACGTAGCGCCGTGACACGAGGAGCCATCGAACGAGGGCAACGACGACCCTGCCGTGGACGTCGCGCTCGATCCGATTGCGAGCTGGTCGCAGCTGGACCTCGATGGGGTCTCCCATGTTGACGTGGATACCGACCGCCGAGGCGGCTTCTGGTGCGATCAGGTCCCGCGAGCTTCTCGTGAGCGGCCACACTGCCTTCGAGTCAGCGCTCCGGACGATGACATGCGGATGCCAGAGCGATTCCGACGCGAAATTGTGGAGCGCGGGGACCTCGATGTCAGACTCAATCCTGACGAGCCCGCCCACGTCATAGGCGAATCTCTGTCGCCTATGTCGGCTCGCCAGCTGTCCGCGGACCAGCCAATCCTTCACAAGGCTCTGGGGTTTTTCGACACCCGCAGCCACTCCGGCGGAGGGGCGAGCGTCTTGCGATGATCTGGATGGCAGCATTGGCGGCGATGTGTACCCAAGCCCGGCCCCGCCGGGACCCGAGCGGGCAACGACCCCTTATAACGGACAAAGGCCGCCATCCCGTCTTGAGGCGGCCCGCAGTCGATGAGTAGATGAGTCCCTAGCGCGGCACTGTGGGGCACCGAGGACGGGCCCCACGCGCACTGACTTTAGTACCGGGGTACTGGCAGGGTCAATCGAACGGTCCACGGTCTGGTGCCTACTGTCAACACGCCCGCGAAGGCGAACGCCAGCCTGGCCAGTCGCTCGCATAATGCCAGCCGAAAAGCAATTATCGACCGATGCCAGCGAGACCGCCGCCGTCTGTTCAAGTTCAGCTAACGCGCGCCCTTCTATGTGGCGCTCTGGTGCTTGCCGGTTGCGGCACCTCGCCTCTCCCGTCGTCCCCGGCCTCATCCGGGAGCGCAGCAGTGGCGCCGACCTCGACGCCAACCGAGGCTTCCGTCCAGGCTCGCGTCAGCCTTCCCCGTGAGGGCGTCATTGCCACCGCGGCGTCGCTCGCGCTCAGCGCATTTGGCTCCATATGGGTGCCGCAAATCGGGAATGCACATGGCTGGGTGGTGCGCATCGACGGGGCAAAGGGGAATGTGGTGGCGCGCATCGCGGTGGGCGCGGCCCCTGGTTCCCTGGCGGTCGCCGGGGAATCGATATGGGTGGCCAACACCTCGGGCCCGTCAGGAGCGGCGCCAGGCGCAAACACCCTGTCGCGCATCGACCCGCGAACCAACCATGTAATTGCAACGGTGGCGGTCAAGATCGGTGGACCAATCGCCGGTGGCTTTGGGTCCGTCTTCGTTCCAGGACCCGATGAGGGCGGTTCACCGCTTATGAGGGTGGACGTAGCGGACAACCGGGTGATCTCTTCGTACAGCGTCACAGGGATCCCGATCGTCGCATGCGACGCGCTGTGGCTCCTGCGAGCGCTCCCGAGTGAGAGGCTTCCTCACCCGATCACCATCACCCGCCTCGACCCGAATTCCGGAGCGCGGACGGTCTCAGTGGCGATTCCGGAAGGGGGTGGCAGACCGTACGACGTGAATGGTCGTTGCCTGATGCTCACTGGGCCCAACAGCGCCGACGAGACTCCCACAGAGAGCTGGATCTCGATCCTGGGTGTGGACGGCAGGATCATGGCCCGCTCCCCCCGGATCGACCATCGCACAGCGGTGCTTGCCGAGCGCTTATGGATTCAACTGGACAACGGGGTCATCCAACGGATCGATCAGCGCGGGGTGCCGGCGGACGACTCCATCGCCTTGCCTGAGCCGGAGACGGCAAGGGGCGACTGGACCATGCTCGCCGCGGCGGGATCGTTGTGGGTCGTCGGGCCATCTTCCGCCGCCGAGGTGGCGTTCGACTGACGGCCGCCGTGTGGGTGATGGCCAAACGGTGGTGTGAGGAACGCATGCACTACGGCAGGAATTCCGTCAACGGCACCGCGCTGCAGCTGCTCAAGAGGCAGCCAAGGCCAAAGAGGTCCTCGACGGTGCGCGTGACCGAGTAGTGGTTGTGAGGGGTTGCGGACGTAACTCCACTCAAACCCTGGCGAGCAACCATGGTGTAGATATGACCACCGCCTCCGGTGTTCGTCGTCCCTTCATCGAAGCTCACGATGAGGAGCGTATGAGCCCAATTGGGATCGGCGAACACGACCGGCAGGAAGGCCCTGAGGAAGCTGTCAGCCGTTCCCAGCGAACAATCATGCGCGTCGTTGCAAAGGTTGGGCGTGACGAAGATCAGGTTAGCCGCGCCCGAGTAAGCCGCCAGCGGAAGGATGTCCGCGCAATTTGCGCCTCCGTTCAGGGTGAAGCTCATGGGCGGGTCGTGCTTGCGGGCGTAGGTTCCCGATACCCCCCAGCCGTCTACTAGACCTGAGTAGCTGGAGCCGGTGTGACAACCGGCGCCAGACGGGTAGTTCTGCTGGAAGGCCCGCCAGGACAGGCCCGCGTCCTGCATCTGCTTCGACAGGTTGTTGGCGCTCAGGTTGTACGTGCCGTCGTCGGTGACGCCCTGCGTCGATCCGGACCAGACCGCGAGGTAGTTCGGCAACGATGGGTGGGTTACCGCATCAAAGTTGGTGGCCAGACCGTACTGCGCGCCCAACCCAGTCAAGTAGGGCATGGAAGAAGACGTGACGCTGCCGTACTCGTGGTTCTCCAGCCACACGATCACCACGTGGCTGATCGCACCGCTGCCCACCGGAGAGGGCGTGGGAGTTGGACGTGCGGTTGGAGTCGGGGACGCAGTCGGCCTTGGCGTTGGGGTGGCGGTGGGACTCGGCGACGGTGTGACAGGGACGGGCGTCGGCGTACTACGCAGCGTTGGCGTCGGGGTCGGCGTACCGGATACCACGCTCACGACGGCTGACGCGAGCACGGTCGCTCGCTTGCTCTGCGAGCCCTTCGCGGTCATCGCCGCGATCGTGTGGGAACCGATCGAGGCCGTCGTCGGGACCTGGAGGGTCACACTGAACGATCCGCTCTGATTCGCCCGCGCGGTGGGCATCGATACAGAGGAGCCATCCCACATCAACTGGACGCGCAGGTTCCGCGCAAATGCCTGCCCGTTGACTGTCAGTTGCGACCCACGCATGGCAACGCCCTGGACCGCCAGCGAAGGCGTGCTCGCCTGCGCCATCCATGCGACGACCAAGAGGGCTGGGACGAGAAGGGCCATCGGGA
>VBGQ01000079.1 GCA_005882055.1 Chloroflexota bacterium | reverse complement strand
CCGGACCGGACAAGCGAGTACCTCGACGAGATCGAGCGCCGCGACGCCGCGGATTCGGGCCGCGAGGTGGCTCCCCTGCGCCGTGCGCCGGGTGCGCTCGTGCTCGACACCGGCGAGCTATCGGTCGATGAGTCGGTCGAGCGCATCGTCGCGAACCTGCCCGCCGTACCACGCCCGTCGTGACCATGCGCCGCTGGTTCTTCGGCCCCGGATCGTTGTTGACCCGTGTCGGCATGTGGTTCCTGGGGCCAATGCGCTTCACCGGCCTCGAGCACGTCCCCCGCGACGGAGCCTTCATCCTGGTCGCAAACCACATCTCCTTGTTCGACCCCTTGATCGTCGGTTCCACGGCGGGTCAGCTGGCCGGCCGGCTGGTGCACTTCATGGCCAAGCAGGAGGTGCGGCGTTGGCCGGTCATCGGCTGGCTGGCGACCCAGGCGGGCGTCTACTTCGTGCGCCGCGGCGAGGGGGATCGCGCCGCGCAACGGCTCTCGCTGGAGCTCCTGGCGAGCGGTGAGGCGATCGCGGTCTTTCCTGAGGGCACCCGCAGCCGCAACGGCGTGCTGGGTGAGCCGCGCAATGGCGCTGCGCTGCTGGCGATGCGTTCAGGGGTCCCCGTGCTGCCTGTCTCGATCACCGGCAGCAACCGGATCATTCCGCGGGGAGCGCGGCTTCCCAGGCGGTCGCGGGTGACCGTGCGCGTCGGCGAGCCCTTCCTGCTGACACGGCAGGCGTCGGGCCGCATCGACCGCCAGGAGCTGGCGGCGGGCACCGAGCGCATCATGCGCGCCATTGCGGCCCTGTTGCCTCCTGCCCAGCGAGGCCGCTTCGGATAGACCGATGGGCACCCGGCGTCCCGGCGGCGATTCTGACTGCGCCCGCAGCCGCCGATAGAATGGCCTCAGGATGAGCACGGCAACGAGCGCGCGACCGGAGGTCCGCATCGCGGAGCGGGCGGGTTTCTGCTACGGCGTGCGGCTCGCGATCGACAAGGCCAAGCACGCCCGCGACGAGGGCAGGGAAGTAACCACGCTTGGCCAGCTCGTCCACAACCCGGGCATCAAGGCGGACCTCTCCGATCGCGGCATCCGGACGGCCGACCTCGCGGATCAGGTCGAGGGCGGCACCCTGGTGATCCGCGCCCACGGCGTTCCGCGCGACGAGATGGAGAAGGTTCGCGACAAGGACGACCTGGAGGTGATCGACGCGACCTGCACCTGGGTCATCCAGAGCCAGAAGGCAGCCGCCCAGCTGGCCGCCGACGGCTACACGGTGTGCATCATCGGTCACGAGGACCATCCGGAGATCAAGGGCGTGCGGTCCCATGCCGGGGAGAAGCACGTGGTCGTCGACGACCTCGACCGGTCCACGTGGGAGCGCGTGCCACACACCAAGAAGATCGGCGTGCTCTCGCAGTCGACCATCCTGCCCTCCAAGCTGGAGGAGTTCGCGGCCTTCTGCCTGCGCCGATGCCACGACATGCGTGTCGTGAACACCGTCTGCCCGGTGACGCTCACCCGGCAGGACGACTCCGTGGTCCTCGCGCGCGAGGTGGACGGCATGATCGTGGTGGGCGGCAAGAACAGCAGCAACACCAAGGAGCTCGCGGTCAAATGCCGCGAAGCGTGCGACCAGGTCATCCACATCGAGGACGCCGATGAGCTGGCGGCCGAGCACGCCGGCTGGCTGGCCGGCAAGGCCAGCATTGGGATCACCGGCGGCACCTCGACCCCCGAGGTCGACCTCGAGGCCGTTCGCGACCAGGTCTACGCCCTCGCCGCGGCCTGACCCCACCGCCTGGCGTGCCGCCACGATCTCCTACGGTCCAAGGAAGACCGATGCGGCCTCGCTCGGTCGCCAAATGTGACGGTGGAGTCTCAATCTGACCAATGAGCCGTCCGCCGGGGCGGCGGAATCCGGTCCAGGCGCGCAGTCATTGGACGGTAGGAGACGCCAGCAGCACAGGCCGAGTCCCCTTGGGCGACCGTGTTCCATCACGTGTGCGTAACGTCGGTGGAATGGGCGAAGTGACCCTAGCTCGGGCCTATCTCCGACACGAGGTTCCGTTCCTGTAAACGGACGACGGCTGGAGGGACCTCACGCACCCTTCAGCCGACGATAGGTTCCACCAGCTGAACATCGCGAGCCGGAGCGGCGGGGTCCCTCAACCGACCAGGTCGCGCAGACGCGATTCCAGCATTTCGTAGCTGAGGTGCAGCTGGCCGAGCGCGAAGTTGTGCCGGGCATCCTCGGCGATGCGCTCGGGGTCCGCCAGCAGGGCCAGCACCTGCTCGACCGTCTCGTCGGTGATGACGCCCTCGATCTCGATGAAGCGGAACCCGAGCGGCCGGATGTCGGACTCGTACACCGAGTAGCGGTTGACCAGCAGCGGCTTCCCGAAGTAGACGCTCTCGACGAGCGCGTTCCCGAACCCCTCGTAGAGGCTCGGGAAGGTGATCATGTCGGCCTCCAGGTACGCGTCCGAGAGGGCGTAGATCCGCTTGGGACCGTGGTGGTATCGGCGGTGTGCGAAGCGATCCGCCGCGTAGCGCAGGTCCACGCCCAGTCGATCCGCGACCATGTGCAGCTGGGCCATGTACTCCATGCCTTCGTCGCCCGCCGGGCTGGTGATCATCAGATGGGCGTGCGGGCGAGCCCATCCCCAGCTCGGCGCGCATCGACCGCGAGTAGTCATCGCGCTCAGCGGGCGGCACGTCAAAGTCGTATGCGTTGGGAATCACCGCGGCGGAGGGAAGGCCCCGGCGCCGCCGGAGGTCCGCGGCCGCGACGCCGTTGATGCTGACGTGGCGCACGGTTGGGAGGTCCGGCGGAAACGCCTCGTCCAGCAGCTCCGGCACGATGCACTTGGCAAAGCGTTCCCGCTCCCAGACGTAGTCGTGGTGGTGCCCGATCGCCGGGAGCCCTCGCTGCCCGACCAGGCGCGCCAGGGCCAGGCCAAGCGGGATCTGCATCGGTATGGCCCATGCGTTCTCCACGATCAGCAGCTCGATCGCTTCGTCGTCCAGCCAGGACCCGATCTTTGGTATCAGCTCGACGGCCAGCCGCTCGACCTCGGTGCGCACGGACTCCGGATCGGCCTTCGGGTTGAAGGCAGCGACCGAAACCGCGTGCGCCGGGGGATAGGTGAAGTGCATCTCCGGGATGAGGCGCTGGTCGCGGCGTTCCGGCGCCAGCTCCCCGGCGCACAGGCGCGTCTCGTGGCCGAGCCGATTCAACATCAGCTCCCACTTGGCGACCTCAAAGGACACGCCGTCCACGCCGGCGAGCCGGGTGCTGACCAGGCCGATCCGCATCCGCCTGACCGTAGCACGCGGCGAGGATGGGTACACTCCGGCCCATGCCCAGCCTCCCCGTGGTTGCGATTGTCGGCCGTCCCAACGTCGGCAAGTCGACCCTCTTCAACCGGTTTGCCGGCGAGCGCATCGCGATCGTGGAGGACGTCCCTGGCACCACGCGGGACCGCGTCTACGCCACCGGTGACTGGAATGGCCGGGAGTTCACCCTGGTCGACACCGGCGGCCTGGAGCTCGAGCCCGGGACGCCCATCGAGGCCCGCGTCCAGGATCAAGCGAAGGTCGCCATGGCCGAGGCCGACGTGATCCTCTTCGTGGTCGACGCGCAGGCCGGCCTGGCGCCACTGGACCACGAGGTCGCGGATCGCCTCCGCCGCTCGGAGAAGCCCGTGATCCTGGTCGTCAACAAGGCGGACAACCCGCGCCGCGAGCTGGAGGGCGCCGAATTCAGGCCCTGCCGCCCGCAGGCGATGACGGCCATCGGGCGCCATCGGTCCCGGATGAGCTCAGCGAGGAGGAGCTCGATGAGCTGGCGGAGACGGAGATGGGTCCTCCCAGGGTGGCGATCGTGGGGCGGCCGAACACCGGAAAGTCGACCTTCGTGAACCGGGTGCTGGGCGAGGAACGGATGATCGTCTCGGAGATCCCAGGGACGACGCGAGATCCGGTGGATACCGCGGTGGTGGTGGACGGTGAGCCGATGATCCTGGTCGACACCGCCGGCATCCGCCGGCGCGGCGCCATTGAACGCGGGATCGAGCAGTACTCCGTGCTGCGTGCCATGAAGGCCATCGATCGAGCCGACGTGGCGGTCGTCATGACCGATGCCGTCGAGGGCTACACGGCCCAGGACGCCCACGTCATCGGCCACGTCCTGGACGCCGGGAAGGGCCTGGTGGTGGTGCTCAACAAGTGGGACGCCGTCGAGAAGGACGAGAAGACGGCCGATGACCGGCTACACGCGCTGCGCAGGGACGCTCCATACCTGTCCTGGGCGGATCTCGTGTTTGCCTCCGGGAAGACCGGCGCTCGTCTGGAGCGGGTGCTTGGGGAGGCTCGGCGAGTGGCGGAGGAGCGATACCGGCGGATTCCGACCGCGGAGGTCAACCGCGTCATCACCGAAGCCGTTCGCGACCATCCACCGAGCCACGTCAGGAATCGGCTGCCCAAGATCCTGTATGCGACGCAGGTCGCGGTGGCGCCGCCGACCTTCGTGATCTTCGTCAACGATCCGGAGCTGATCCACTTCAGCTACCGGCGCTACCTGGAGAATCGAATTCGCGCCGAACATGGGTTCCTGGGCACCCCAATCCGGCTCATCTTTCGCCAGCGCGTCAACGAGGCTGCCGCCCGACGATCCGCCCGGCCCCGACGATCGGCCCGCAGAGCGGGAACTGCGACGCGGGGTGGCAAGCGTGGCTGAGGGCGGCGCTATGCTCGCCGGATGACCGACCAGGTCGGCGTCATCGGTGCTGGCGCCTGGGGCACCACGCTCGCCACGCGCCTAGCACAGGCTGAGCGGCCCGTCACCCTCTGGGCACACTCCGCCGAAGCAAACGAGGAGCTCGCGTCGCGTCGCGAGAATGCGCGCTATCTCCCGGGCGTCGTCCTGCCGCCCAACGTCCGGATCGCCACCGACGACGCGTTCCTGGCGGAGCCGTACCGCCTCTTCATCCTGGCCGTGCCTTCGGCGCACCTGCGGGGCGTCCTCCAGCGCCTTGCCCCACAGCTCTACCCGCACGCGTCGCTGCTGTCTGCGGTGAAGGGGATCGAGGAGGGGACGCAGCGGCGCATGACGCAGGTCATGGACGAAGAGCTTCCCGGGCGCGGCGTGGCGGTCCTCTCCGGACCGAACCTCGCGCGCGAGATCGCGGCCGGGAAGCCCGCAAGCTCGGTTGTCGCCTCGCTTGATCCCGAGCTCGCGACAGAGCTCGCGTCGCTCATCGGCTCGGATCGCTTCCGGATCTACACCAACAACGATGTTGTGGGCGTGGAGATGTGCGGGGCCCTCAAGAACGTGGTGGCGCTTGCTGCCGGCATGGTGGACGGACTGGGCTTCGGCGATAGCGCCAAGGCAGGCATCGTTACCCGCGGGCTGGCGGAGATGACGCGCCTGGGTGTCGCGGCGGGCGCCAACCCACACACCTTTTCAGGACTCGCGGGAGTGGGCGACCTGATCGCCACCTGTATGAGCCCGCTCTCCCGAAATCGCCGAGCGGGCGAGCTGCTCGGCTCGGGACTGCCATGGAGCGAGGTCGCACCGCGCCTATCGGGGATCGCAGAGGGCGTCTCCACGGTGGGTGGCGCGCTGGCTTTGGCCACGGAGCACGGAGTGGAGCTCCCGATCGCCGAACAGGTATCGGCGGTCGTCCACGATGGCCGCGCACCCATGGAGGCCGTCGCCGCGCTGATGGGGCGTGAGCAGAAGGACGAGCTGGCCGGGCTGCCCAGCTAGTGGCGGCGGGATGACGGCGGTCCGCCGTCGTTGTCCTCGCTCTCCTCGTCGTCGCTCGACTGGGGCTCGCGCCCTCGCTCATCGGGCCGGCGCGCCTCCGACGCCGCGTCCTTTCGGATCTGGTCGTCCGGGTCTTGGTCGGTCTCAGATCCGCCCATTCTTCATGACCTACCCAGCGGCGTCTCCGTGCTCATCGTAGTGCTCGCCGTCCTTGGCGTGCCAGTGGCCGTCGTGCTCATAGTCCTCATGGTCGCCGTGTTTGCGGGTCTCATGGCCGCACGCGGCGGAGTGCACGTGCGGATGCTCGTCCTCGTGCGTGCGGTGGTCGGGATCGTTCATCATCGGGGGACTCCTCCTTCATCGGCTCAGCCGACGCCTCTCGGAGGCGCACAGCCCGTGCCAGCAACCGCACCATCGGCCTGAATCTTGCTGCCCTGGACAGGCATGTGTCTTACTTGCGGTTGCATGGACGCCCACCTTCAGATGGGCCGATCAAACATCATGTACGAGGACGTGAAGGCCGCCGCTGACGAGAACGGCCGCTCGGTCGCAGAGACGATCGACATCATGGAGCGCACGATCGCCAAGGATCGCGGCGAGCACCCGCCGGAGTACAAGGCCTGAGGGAGGCCTCGCCTCTCGGCCGCTAGCGTCAGCGAGGGCGGCCTTCCCGCAGCGCTGCTACCGATTTCGCAATTCGGCGTTGGCGCGTCTCGTCGGTCTTGGCTCCGTTGACCTGATACACGTGCCATGACTTGTTGCTGTTCGACAGGCCATCGAACGTGCGGCGGGCGTCCGGCTCCGGCGGTTGTCTGCATTCACGCCCACCATGTAGGCGTCGCCCATGACCGCGATGGTGCTCCGGTAGGTGTACCCGCGGATGGTCACCGTTATCGCCGGACGCCGCCCGGCGCCCAGTCCCTCGACCACCTCGTCCGGAATGCGGATCCCGGTGGCCGTCTTGCCGCTCTGCAGGATGGTGGTTCGGAATCGCATCGCTCTTCTCCCTTCAGGCTGAGTTGCCCGTGCCGATCCCTCGCGCGAGGTCCATGGCCTCGTCATGGCTCATCTGCTTGCCAATGCGCCATTCCTCATCGGCTCGTTCCTGCCCCACGGCGTTGCGAACAATCTCGAGCGCGTCCTCGGGTTCATACGGCGGGCTGAATCGAATGCCGCCGGTCTCGGCGACGATTCGCGCGGCGAAGCCGTGCAGACGGGCAGCTGTCTCGTGCTCGCCCGTGCGTGCCGCGA
>VBGQ01000068.1 GCA_005882055.1 Chloroflexota bacterium | reverse complement strand
CCTTCGACGAGCTCGATGAGCTCGGCGCACTCCTCGGTCGACTCGACCTCCGTCCAGTGGATGAGGCCACTGCCGAGCTCGCGACCGCGCTCGGCGCGCATTATCGGCTTCGCGCGGCGGATGCAGTCCATCTCGCGACCGCCGTGAACGCGGGCGCCGATCGCTTCATCACCAACAACGCAGCTGACTTTCCGAAGTCGATCACCGAGATCGACGTCGCGTATCCGGTTGACCTGCCAGCGTCACCGAGCTGAGAACTGGAGCTGCGAGCGACTTATTTCCTCCGACGTGACCGCGGAGCCGTCGCCGAACGCGAGGCCCCGCCGATCGATGAATTCCTGGCCGTCGTCCGGTCTGACTCAGTGTCGCCTCATCGCGTGGAGTAACAGAGTCATGGTCACAAGCGACCCATCAAGGGCAGGAACACGCGAATGGGTGGGGCTTGCCGTCCTATCCCTGGCGGCTCTCGTCTACGTCATGGACCTCACGGTCCTCGATCTTGCAGTGCCGGCCATCAGCCGGGACCTCCATCCCAGCAGCGTCCAGCTCCTGTGGATCATCGACATCTACGGGTTCGTGGTGGCCGGGTTCCTGGTGACGATGGGCGCAGTTGGTGATCGCGTAGGCCGGCGAAAGCTGCTCCTCGTCGGAGCCGGCGCGTTCGGGTTGATCTCGATCCTGTCGGCCATCTCGATCAGCCCGGAGATGCTCATCGCCAGCCGGGCGCTGCTCGGCATCGCCGGCGCGACGATCGCACCCTCCACCCTCTCGCTCATCTTCAACATGTTCAAGCACCCTGGACAGCGGGCGAGAGCCATCGCGATCTGGATCTCGGCGTTCTCCGCCGGGAGCGCCATCGGGCCGGTGGTCGGCGGCGTGCTCCTGGAGCACTTCTGGTGGGGCTCGGTCTTTCTGATCGCCCTGCCGGTCATGGCCCTGCTGCTCGTCCTCGGCCCGATCGTCCTCCCCGAATTTCGGGCCCCAGACGCCGGGCGGCTCGACCTGGTCAGCGCGATCATGTCCTTGGTCGCCGTGCTCGCGGTCGTCTTTGGCATCAAGCAGAGCGCGCAGGACGGGCTCAGCGCTGTGTCCCTCGCATCGATCGCCGTCGGCGTCTTCGTCGGACTCCTCTGGACCCGCCGTCAGCGGACGTCTGCAGATCCGATGATCGACCTGGGCCTGTTTCGAATCCCGTCCTTCAACGCGTCCCTGGTCGTGAACTTCCTTCGTGGCGATCGGGTACTTCCTCTTCGTCGCCCAATACCTCCAGCTCGTCGTCGGCCTGTCGCCGCTGGTGGCGGGCCTGCGCTCGGTTCCCTCGGCGATCGGATTCATCGTCGGATCGAACCTCGCGCCGCCCCTCGTCCGTCGCTACCGACCAGCGACCGTGATGGGCGGCTTCCTGGCGCTCGCGGCTGTTGGCCTCGTGATGCTCACCCAGGCGGGCGTGGCGAACAGTCTCGGACTCGTCATCGCGGCCTCGGTCGTGATCGCAGTCGGGCTCGCCCCGGTCCTCACGCTCACCACGGACCTGATCGTCGGATCGGCGCCACCCGAACGTGCCGGCGCGGCATCGGGCATCTCGGAGACGGCCGTCGAGCTGGGCGGCGCGCTCGGCCTCTCGGTCCTGGGCAGCCTCGGGCTGGCGATCTACCGCGGGGACCTCGCCCGGCTGCCCGCCGCGGTGCCACCCGACGCCGCCGCTGCGGCACGGGACACGCTTGGCGGTGCCGTCAAGGTCGCGGCAATGCTGCCGAACTCACTTGGTATGGCCGTGCTGGATGTTTCACGCGGCGCGTTCGTCCAGGCGATGCAGGTCGCCGCCTCGATCTCAGCGATCGCGGCCCTTGCCGTCGCCGCGTTCGCATTTGCAGCGCTCCGGCACGTGCCGACGCGCGCGGCGGAGAGCGCCGAGCAGGCCAAACCAATCACCGACACAGACTGCTTCGGCCGAACGCGGGGATGCGTTCCGGAGGCGGTCCCCGAGACGTGACGCCTGCGCCCTGACCCTCGGCTTGACGCAATCACACGGTTGCTATACCGTGGTTTGCATAGCAACCGACTGATTGCTATTTGTGCAGGAGGCTGACGTGGGTTTTCCAGATCGAATTGAGCGGACCGTCGAGATCGCACATCCGCCAACCAAGGTGTGGGCCGCGCTCACCACGGCCGAGGCCCTTGGCACCTGGTTTGGCAATGCGGCGAACATCGATCTCCGGCCCGGTGGCGCTGCCGAGATGACGTGGACGAGTGGCGACAAGGCGTCCATGCGCATCGAGCGCGTCGAGGAGCCGAAGGTCTTCGGGTTCACGTGGGGCATCTACGGCCTGCCGGATACCGATCCCCGTCATACCTACGTCGAGTTCACGCTCGAACCGACCGGGGCGGGCACACGCCTGAAGGTGGTCGAGTCCGGATTCGCGCAGCTCCCCGACGACAGCTACCGCAAGGCCTTCGGGGCCAACACCGACGGTTGGGCCCACGAGCTGGGCGAGCTGCTCGAGTACCTCGATGCCAACGCGGCCTGACATCGAGTCCGTCGCCGAGGAGGTGTTCAGCGCCCTCGCTGACCCGAGCCGGCGGGCCATCCTGGCCGCACTCGCGGCCAACGGGCCTGCCACAGCGACGGATCTGGCCGGCCGACTGCCCATCACCCGCCAGGCCATCGCCAAGCACCTCGGACTGCTGGCGGACGCGGGGCTTGTCGCCCCCGAGCCCGGGGAGCGTCGAAGAGTGCGCTACCGGCTTCGCTCTGCTCCCATGCAGGTG
>VBGQ01000067.1 GCA_005882055.1 Chloroflexota bacterium | reverse complement strand
TCAACCTCTTTCGCATGCTCGGCCAGATGGGCGGCGATCGCGTACGAGTTGCGAGCACCGGCGCCTTGAGCCTCGAGGCGGTGCGCGACAGCGGCGTGCGCGAGCACCCCGACGTCGCTGCGCTTGCCAGCCGGAGCGAGCGCGAGATTGCCGTACTCGTGTGGAACTATCATGACGACGATCTGCCGGCGCCGCCGGCACCGGTGGACCTGCGGATCGATGGCGTGCCCATCGGCGAGCCTACGATTACCCACTATCGCATTGACGCGGAGCACAGCAATGCGTATGAGGTGTGGAAGAAACTCGGCTCGCCCCAGAGTCCAACGGCCTCGCAGTACCGGGAGCTGGAGCGGGCAGGCCAGCTGCAGCTGCTCGAGCCGGCGCGACGTGTCCCAACGGCGAGCGGCCGAGTTGTCGTGACGTTCGCGCTACCCCGCCAGGGCGTCTCGCTCGTCAAGCTTGCATGGTAGACTGGGGGGTGAGCCTCCGTTGCACTGATACATCAGCGCCGCAGCACCAGCGCAACAGGTTGGCCCTGGGATCGCGCCTGGCGCGCGTGCCCGTGGTCAACCCCGTCACCACGCGCGCGGGCCAGAACAAGTTACCGAGCCAGCCGTGGCGACGCACCGCGCGAGCAGAGGCACAGCGCTTGCCGGCTGATATATCAGGCTCCGCTCAAGCCATGAGTGTACGCCAGGTCCGTTCTCCCTCCGAACTCGTCTCCCGTCACACGCCGGGCTGCTCCTCCTCCGGCCGGAGGCCTGCCATGAAACCGCTTGCCGTCGTTTGCTTGGGTGCCTTGCTCCCACTTCAGCTCGCCCGCGCCCAGGAGGTCGGCACCCTGGCCGGGGTGGTGACCGACCAGGCAACCAACGCTCCCCTCGCGGGCGCCCAGGTGACCCTGCTCGGTGCCCGGGTCGCCGCCACCACGGGGGCGGCCGGTGCGTTTCTGCTGCCGAACGTCCCGGCGGGACAGGCCACCGTACGGGTGCGCCTGATCGGCCACGCCTCCGCCGAGCGGACCGTCACGGTGATCGCCGGAGACACGGCAACCGCCGACTTCCGCCTGCAACCGCAGGCGGTGGAGCTGGAAGGACTGGTAGTGGTGGGCTGTGGAACCCAGCGGCGAGAAACAGTCACTGGAGCGGTCGCAAGGGTCTCGTCCGATCAGTTCGTCCAGGCGCCGGCGCGCGATGCCGCGTCCCTGGTCGCAGGCAAGATCGCCGGTCTCGCCGTCACCACGCCGAGCGGTGATCCCAGAAGCGGCACGGAGATCAGCCTGCGGGGAACCACGACGCTCCAAGGTCCGCGCAATGCGTTGGTGCTGATCGATGGAGTCCCGGGCAATCTCGAGACCGTGGCGCCACAAGACATCGAGTCCATCGATGTCCTGAAGGATGGCTCGGCCGCCGCCGTGTACGGTTCACGCGCCTCGAACGGCGTCGTGATCATCACCAGCAAGCAGTACAGCGGTGGAACCCCCACCATTCGCTACGACGGCTACGCGAGCTTCGAGACGTTGGCCAAGTCCCCTCAGTTCTTGGACGCGACGGATTACCGCCGCTTGATCGCGCAAGGATACAAGTTCCAAGACTTGGGGGCCGCGACGAACTGGCAGGATCTCGTGCTGCGGCGTCCGCTCGGCTACACCCAGGACGTGACCATCGCCGGCGGAGCTTCGAACACTAACTACACCGCGTCGCTCAGCCACGAGAACCGGCAGGGGATCTTTCGCCGCTCGGACGACCGGCGCACCACGGCGCGAGTCCACGTGGGGCATGCCATGTACGAGGGACGGCTGTCGGCCGAAGTAAACCTCCTGACCCGCGTGGAGAACTCCTTCTTCGGCCCCGACTACAATTATGCCTGGCGCCAGACGTTGATTCGCAACCCGACCGATCGAGTGACGGATGACGCGGGGATGTGGCAGGAACGCGGCACGTACTTTTACACCAATCCGCTCGGCATCATCGACGAGGACAATGGCCAGAGCGAGGACAGGAATGTCCGCCTGCATGGCACCGTCACGTTCCGTCCCACGAGCGACCTGCGTGTGTCGCTGCTCGGCGGGACCGAGCGGGGATCGTCGCTCAGTGGCCACGCGACGACCTTCCGTCACGCCAACACGACGCAGAACGGTCAGGACGGGACCGCCTATCGCTACAGCGGCTCCGATGTCTCCCGCATCATGGAGCTGACCGGCACCTACGCGCGCGCCATTCAAGATCACCGCTTCACGCTGCTGGGGGGTTACAGCTATCAGGACTTCACCAACGAGTACTTTTGGTTCAGCACCTACAACTTTCCCACCGACTTGTTCGGCGACAACCGCTTGCAGAGCGGCGATGCATTGGCTGCTGGTCACGCCCGCACCGAAAGCTCCAAATCGTCCTACAAGTTGATCGGCTTTTTCAGTCGGTTGAATTACGACTGGAATAACCGCTTCCTCCTCATGGGCAGCCTCCGGTACGAAGGGAACTCGAAGTTCGGCACCAACCAGAAGTGGGGGTTGTTTCCGGCGGTGTCAGCGGGGTGGCGGATCAGTAAGGAAGGCTTCATGAGGCGCGCCTCCTTCATTGACGATCTCAAGCTGCGAGTGGGCTACGGGGTGACCGGCATCGCGCCAAGGGATCCATACCAGTCACTCACGAGCTACAGCTACGGGGCCAAGTTCCCCTACGAAGGTAGGTGGGTGCAGGGACTGTCGCCCGCCCGCAATCCCAACCCGGACCTCCGGTGGGAGCGCAAGCAAGAGGTCAATGTCGGCCTGGACTTCTCGCTGCTTCAGTTCCGCCTCGCCGGCAGCGTGGATGTCTATCAGCGCGACACCAAAGACATGCTGTACAACTATTCCGTCCCCGTGCCGCCGTATCTGTTCGGGTCCATCCTGGCCAACGTCGGGCACATGCGGAACAAGGGCGTCGAGGTCCAGTTGACCTACGACGTGGTGCGCCACGCGGACGTTCGCTGGACGAGCAGCGCGAACTGGTCCG
>VBGQ01000069.1 GCA_005882055.1 Chloroflexota bacterium | reverse complement strand
CCGGGGCGCCCGCGGACCGCGGGACGACGATGCTGTCGATGGCCTCGAGCTTGACGCCGATGTCTTTGGCCTGCGCAAGGTTGGCCCGCTGGCGATCGGGCGGCAGTTCCTCCCAGGGCCGCATCGACTTGTTGAGGCGCGGTGAGTCGCCGCGGCGCGTGCGGTTATCCACATAGGCCTGATGGATGGCACGAGCAAGCTGGTCAGTCAGGTCTTCCCTGATCCTCCCCGGCACGCATCCCTCCTCAGTGACTCCGAACACCGCAAGGCGTCCCTGTCTATCGTCTAGCAATGCATGCCGTCCGGTCAGTATCGTCCCGAACGGTGAGGGCTCACTCATGCATATCACTACACGGTCGGCACGGCCCGTCAACGAGTGGGCCGCAACCAGTCCGGCGGTCAGCGCGTCATCGTTGTCCGAGAGGCAGACGAAGGTCAAGGTTGGCCCGGCCTCTTGTGATGGCCGAGGCGGCGGCTCGCCGTCCTGGCTGACCCGGCACTTCTCGCGCACCGCCGGAAAATGGTTAAGGAAGCCCGGGAGGGTGTCCGCGCTCTCACCGCGGATGGCCACGGTCAGCGGGGAGTCGTCCGGTGTCAGCCGCCGTGCGATCTCACGGAGTACGGCGCGGCCCAGCCGGCCGAAACCGATGATCACCACCTGCACGGGTGGCGTACCCCCAGGTGCCAAGGGGTGCTTGTCGAGCAGCACCCTAGCGGCGATGTCCTCGATGGCGAAGAAGTCGAGCCGGAATCGCGCATCGCCCGCGGTGCCGATGCGCTGGGCCCGCAGCGCTACGCAGATTTCCGCGTCCCGTACCTGGGCGAAGGTGGCGAGCTTCCGGTCATGGGCCCGCGAGAACTCCCGGGCCCGAAGGGCCGTCGCTGCGTTCGTAGTGCTGTCCTCGGCGCAGGCATAGAGTACGTCGGCACGGCCCACGCCCGCGGCCCGCAGTGTCTCGGCATCAGACGGATCGCCGAATACCTCGAGCAGGCGGTGACTGCGGGCCTCATCGGTCCCGGCTGGGGTGGCACTGACCAGTACCACCTTGCGGTAGCCGCCGTCGCCCAGTCTCCGGGCCAGCGCGACGGCGACGGGGCCGTCACCGGTCACGATGGCATGATCCGACGCCGAGGCCGCCGACCAGCGTCGGCGTTGCTCGCTCAGCGCAAGGCGCACGGCTTCCACGGCGGCCACCGCCGTCGCGGCAGGCGCCAGGAAGCGGGCGATCCCGAGCGGCACCGGAATCGGTCCCGGGCCCGCGGCAGGCGCGGCATTCAGCACGAACAGCTGAATATCGAGAAAAACGATATCCGTCCAACCCTTGGCGTACTGCGGCACGACCTGTTGGGACAGATACTGGCTCAGGCCGATATAACCGAGGATGAGCGCTGCGATCGCCATCCCGACGACGAGCAGCAGGCGCCACAGCGCCCTTCTCGGGAGCACGCTCGCGGCGGCCACCCCGTCGCGTAGCCCAGCCGACCCTTTTGCCACTGCGTCCTCCGAGGAATACCTGTCCGAGTGCCCGGCTATCGTCTCGCGGGGATGACAGGGCGCGGCAACCCGGCTATCAGCTTGGCTCGCTCGGATTCTCCTCGCGCCACATCCGCTCGGATGGCAGCCGCCAGGCGTGCGGGGCGATCAGTTGGTGGATCGCGTTCGGGCCCCAGCTCCCGGGCGCGTACGGCTTGACCGGCGGCGGGGCATCCAGCAGCGGGATCGATCTCTCCCAGAGGCTCTCGATGCCGTCCGCCGTGGTGAATAGCGTGTGGTCGCCGCGCATCGCGTCGAGGATCAACCGCTCGTACGCCTCCAGGACGTCGCCGGCGTAGTCGGTCTCCCCCGTTGAGAACTGCATGCTCAGCTTGTCGAGCTTCATCCCGGGGCCGGGCCGCTTGCCGTAGTAGGACAGCGAGACCTTGGACTCGTCGGCGAGGTCGAACGTCAGGTGGTCCGGACCAGCCGATCCGACCCCGGAGTCCGCCGGGAACATCGAACGTGGCGCCTCCTTGAACGCGATCGAGATGATCCGCATGCCCTCCGCCATTCGCTTTCCGGTGCGGAGGTAGAACGGGACCCCGGCCCAGCGCCAGTTGTCGAGCTCGCAGTGCACGGCGATGAACGTCTCGGTGTCGGAGTCGCGCGCGACCCCTTCCTCCTGGCGGTAGCCCCCGTACTGACCGCGCACCACGTACGAGGGTAGGACGGGCAGCAGGGACCGGAAGACCTTGTTCTTCTCCTCGCTGATCGAGGTCGGTTCGAGCGCGGTCGGTGGCTCCATAGCCGCGAACGCCATCACTTGGAACAGGTGGGTGACGACCATGTCCTTGTAGGCGCCGGTATTTTCGTAGAAGTTGGCCCTGCGGTCCAGCCCGAGGCTCTCGGGGATGTCGATCTGGACGTGGTCGATGAAGTTCCGGTTCCAGATCGGCTCGAACAGCCCGTTGGCGAAACGCAGGGCGAGGATGTTCTGCGCCGCCTCCTTGCCGAGGAAGTGGTCGATGCGGAAGATCTGCGATTCGTCGAACGTTTGGTGCATCTGCGCGTTGAGCTCGACCGCGCTCTCCAGGTCGGTCCCGAACGGCTTCTCCATGACCACCCGGGAGTGCTCGACGAGCTTCGCCTCCCGCAGCATGTTGATCACATCGAGCGCGGCGGCGGGCGGCACGCTGAGGTAGTGCAGCCGCAGGCAGCCCTCGCCGAGCTGGTCCTCCGCCTCGGCGACCGCGGCCGCCAGCGTCTCCGGGCCCGCCGACCTCGGCACGTAGCGCAGGTTCGCGGCGAACTCCTCCCACTCCTCCGACACGAGTTGCTCGCGGATCCGGCGTTCGAAGGCGACGGTCTTGAGGTGGCCGTACTCCGCCGCCGCGGCCTTGGCGAACGCCCGGAAGTCCTCGTCGCTCATCTCCTCCAGAGATGACCCGACAATCCTGATCGGCGGGGCGAGGTGCGACGCTGCCAGGTGCGCGAAGCCAGGCAGCAGCTT
>VBGQ01000066.1 GCA_005882055.1 Chloroflexota bacterium | reverse complement strand
TGATTCGAGCGATCAGCTGACCGCGGTCACCGCAAAGAGCAGCCATTCGCCGGGCAGGCCCTTGAGAGTGGCAGCGCCGCGTTCCTCGAAGCCGATCCCAGCACCAGCGACCAGGTCGCGAACGGTGCTCGACACCAGGATCTCGTCAGCGGATGCGTGCCCGGCGATGCGGGCGCCGATGTGGACGGCGATGCCCACGAGCTTGCCTCCCACCTGCTCGCATTCGCCGGTATGCAGGCCGCAGCGGACACTGAGGCCAATGCCCTTCACCTCGTCCCGAATCGCCACGGCGCATCGGACGGCACGTGCGGGGGCCTCGAACGCGGCCAGGAATCCGTCGCCGGCGGTGTCGATCTCGCGTCCATCGAAGCGCGCGAGCTGCTTGCGAACTGCCTCGTGGTGGCGGGCCAGCAGCTCGCGCCACGCCGCGTCGCCGAGCTCTGCGAGACGCTCCGTGGAGCCGACGATATCGGTAAAGAGAACCGTCGCGAGCACCCGCTCTGGGTCACTGGCGATCTGCCTGGGGACCTCTCCGGTGGTTGCCACGTTGGCTGGTGCCAGGGCGAGCATGTCAATGGCAGCGCGCTCCTCACCCCATGGCCATCGAGAGTGGCCATTGACCGCGCGATGGACCGCCCCTGGAATCTCGGCGGCGACCTGCATGCCGAGCGAACCAGATCCGCCGGAGGCGTCGCGATCGGTCCCCACATCCATGACGACCGTAGGAATCGTGACGGCGGAGAGGCCGGTGTCATGCCTCGGACGGCCTGCGCCTTCCAGCGCGGCGACGTGTTGCAGGAGCTGCGCCAATCCGTCCTTGAAGGTCGCCGGCGGGCCGGGGACAGGCGTGGTGAGAGGTGAGCCTCGCACTCCAGGGAGCGGCACGCCTGGAAACGGCACCTCTCGCGACTTGCCAGGACCCTTGCCTGTGCCCTTCCACAGGCCGTGGGCCCAGTCCCACGCAGCGCCGGCGGTTTTCAGCTCGGATTCGAGCTTCTCGAGGTCCGGCAGGGTCTCGGGAGCGCCCGCAGGTGTGCCAATCGGCCAGGCCTTCCTGGTCTCAGGCGGGAAGGTGTCGTAGAGGATCAGGCGCGCAAAGCGGTCAGGTTCCTGGGCAGCCAGCAAGGCTGCCACCGGGGCACCTCCTGCGGAGCCCAGGAGGGTCGCCTGGCCCAGGCCGGATGCTTCCGCGGCCGCACGGGCGCCGGCGAGACGTCGGTCGATATCGGGCGGCTTGCCCGAAGTCCCCTCCATGGCTCCGTCGAGCACGGTGACCACCGTGGCTTGGTTGGCGGCCAGCGCCTGAGCAAACTCGTCGAACGCCGCGATCCCAGGTTCGCCGTAGGGCTGCGCCCAGTCGCTGATGATCAGCAGGTGTCGCGCTCCAGATCCGTCGACCCGGTACGGGATCGGGCCGCTGGCTGCCCTGGCGAATCGAGTCTCGAGACCCACCTCGCCAGTCTATAAGGGGATGACCTTGATGAGGTATGGCTGCCCTTCCATGTTCGCGACAGGCCAGGGTGGTCTGGCGGAGGGGGTGGGATTCGAACCCACGAACCCTTTCGGGTCAGCGGTTTTCAAGTTCGCTCCGGGCGCCTCAGGAACCAGGATTCGTGCTCAGAATCATCCGCCGACTGTGCCTGAATCCTCCAGCCGTGCAGCCACTAGGCTACAAACGCGGCGACAAGAAAGGGCCGGCGCCCGCCCTGGACACCGGCCCTGCCGTTTGTCGATCTGAGAGGTGCCCTCAGTCGAAGTGGACCGCTCCAACCAAGGTGAATACCAAGTTGCCGGTGTTCGCATCGTCCGCTTCCGACCAAGTTCCCCCGCCGTGGAGGGCAGCGTATGCGCCGGTGCCCTGAGTAATCACCCATGTGCCGCCGAAGTCGTGGCCGGCGGGCAGGTTGAAGTGGCCTTGGAACTCGATGCGGAACGTGCCGAGCGCGCTGGTCTCGGTGGTCTTGAGGATGGTCTGAAACGCCACTGGCGAGGGGAGCGCGCCAGACTGGCGGAAATCACTCGTCCACGAGCCGGAGTCGCTGAAGGATCCGGTAGCCGACCAGCCGATCTCGTTGAACTGGCTGTCTCGGACGAGGACGATGGTTGTGCTGGTTGGTGAGGAGGCCGCTGCGGGGGCGGCCAGGGCAATGAGGAGCGTTCCTGCCCCAAGCAGGACACTGAGTCTGCGCATGCATGCCTCCGGAGGTGCTGCGGTGGAGCGAGCTCGGCAATGACGGGGATTCAAGGCGCGGCACCGCGTCAAGAGGGCAGCTAGCTCACACTATCCTGCCTACGCCCGCCCCTAACGGCCATCGACGCCTAACTCGTTGACCGAACGCAGCGTAGAGCCGGGCCACCCGCCCCTGGACAACGCAGCCCAGGCTAGGTTCGCAGCCGATCGCTACGTAGCGCTTACTCCAGCCTTCTCCTGCTCGACGAAGGGCGCCCGCCAAGAGGCTGCTTCGAACGGCGGGGCAAAGTAGTCCGTCTCCCGCCAGATCTTGCCGTCGCGGACGGTGATGAGCAGGACCCCGTGCCAAGTTTCGCCGTTGGGGTAGTTGATTGTGCCCGACAGGGTGAACTCGTCGCCCGACCCTACGAGGTGGAGGATATTCCAAGAGGGGGTCGTCACGAACTCGTCGTCCCGCCCGCGGATCTCTGCCACGCTGGTGCTGAGAGGGGCTTGCTCCTGACCGGGGTAGTTCTCGCCGATGGCGATCCGGTTCGCGACTCCGCGGATCACCTCGCCGGATTGCGGATAGCGTCCGACGTAATCAGGGTGCAGGCACTCACGCGTCACCGCAGAGTCGTTGGCCGCGACCGCCTCCGCATACCGTTCCACGATGGCTCGTCCGCTCATCCGATGCTGGCCTCCGGTATTTGCGATTGAGTGAACCACACGCTGGTTCTCTTGGCTAGCCGACCACTCTGGCGCATTACACAGAGCCACCGGGTAGCAGAATCCGCGGCGGATGCTCGGGGGGACGAAGAATCGGCCGCGGACCAGCGAGCAGCCTACACCCAGGGTCCGCCGCCGTGAGCTCGCGCGTTGTGCGCTAGGACCCGAAGCGCCTCCTCAGCAGAGCCGCTACCGGCGGCGGCGCCTCGGGTCCCTCGCCGGGAGGTCCGGTCCTTGTCGCCCGATGAGGCACGCCGATACCTCGAGGCGGTGCAGGGCGATCGCCACGAGGCGCTGTACGTCGTCGCCAGCAGGCTCAGAATCTGGCGGAGGGGGTGGGATTCGAACCCACGAACCCTTTCGGGTCAGCGGTTTTCAAGACCGCCGCATTCGTCCGCTCTGCCACCCCTCCGCGGAACGGAATTATGGGCTCTTGGGCTCGGTAGTCCTGCGTCGCCCTCGTCGCTTGGCGGCGTACATCGCGCGGTCCGCCCGCCGGACAGTGTCGGCCAGCGATTCGTCGTTTCGCGCCGTGGCGGCGCCCACCGACATCCGTAGCGGCGAGCGACCGCCGACGGTGGCGGCGCGGCCGATTGCATTCCGAACGCGTCGCACGTAGCGTTGCGCCCCCTTTGGGTCCGCCTCGGTGAGCAGCACCAGGAACTCGTCGCCTCCAACGCGAGCCACGACGTCCCCGGCTCGCGTGTTCGTCTTCAGGACTTGCGCGGCGGCGGTGATCATCGCGTCCCCCGCCGGATGTCCCTCCCGGTCGTTGATCGTCTTGAGCTCGTCGAGATCCGCGCTCACGACCGACACAGGCCGGTGATATCGGTCCTGGCGCGAGCTGTGCAGCTCGAGCAGCTCGTCCCAAGCCGAGCGGTTCGCCAGCCCCGTGAGCGGATCCGTGTGCGCCTCGCGCGCGAAGCGATCCCGATCGGCCGCAAGCTGCTCTCGGGCTCGCGCCTGGATCAGCAACGGCTCGGCCGCCTCCGCAAGGGCTGCACCGATGCGCTGGCAAAGATTGGTGAAGCCGCGCGGGCGGGTCGCGGCGTGCGCGACGACCAGCACGCCAAACGGCTCAGGGCGGCCGATCGGTACGGCGAAGCGAGCCACCAGGCCCTGCTCGCGGCCGAGCGCGTCATCGGCGGCGGCTTCCAGCTCGGCTTCCAACAGGGGGCCGGTACTCGCCCGCTGGAAGATGCCAGCCAGGGTGTCGCGGATGGCTGTCGGGTCGAGCACGGCCGGCCAGTCGCGGGTGACGACCTCCGCCACGAGGTCCTGGCCCTGGTAGACGAGTACCGCACCGACCTCGCAGGAGAGCGGCTCCGCCGCCTTCGTTGCGATGTGGCGAGCGGTCGCGACCAGCTCTTCCGGCCGGTAGTCCATGAGGTCGCGAATGGCGTGGACGACCTCCAGCTCATCGGCCAGCAGCTTGGCCGGCGAGACCTGCTGTAGCTCGGCGACGAGCTCAGCGGCCGCGTTGAGGTAGGCGGATGGGTCGGGCGACTCGAGACCGCCGAAGACTACGAGGTGCTCGCTGCCGACGGGGACGAGCACCGCCTGGCTGTTCCAGTACGGGCCGACCACGCGAACCGGATCCTCGCCCGCTATCTGGACCGGCAGACCCCGCTTGGTCGCGCGTGACGCGTGCGGCTCGCCCTCGAGCGGCAGATCCACGACACCGCTCCAACCGACTCCACGACCGCTGCCTCCGACAAGGGTCAGCCGGTCGCCTGTCACCCGGAAGATGAGCGCGTCCTGCGCTTCCTCGACAACCATCACGCGGCCTTAGCCGATGCTCCCAGCGCCAAAGTGCGGCTGCAGGGCCTCAGGGACGCGGATCGTGCCGTCCGGCTGGAGGTGCGTTTCGAGGAGCGCGGCGTACGTCCGCGACATGCCCAGTCCCGACCCGTTCAGGGTGTGCACGAGCTCGGTGGGGGTATCCGGGCCGGGACGGAATCGCACGTTCATGCGGCGCGCCTGGAAGTCCGCGTAATTGCTGCATGAGCTGACTTCGAGCCACTTCTGCACGCCAGGGGACCAGGCCTCCAGGTCGTACCCCTTGGCCTGAGCGAAGCCGACGTCCGCGGTGCAGCGCTCGACCACGCGGTACGGGAGCTCGAGCGCCTGGAGCACGGCCTCGGCATTGACGGTGAGGGCCTCGAGCTCGTTGTAGCTCGTCTCGGGGCGGACGAACTTCACCATCTCGACCTTGTCGAACTGGTGGACGCGCAGGAGCCCGCGAGTGTCCTTCCCGGCCGCACCTGCCTCGCGCCGGAAACAGGGCGTATATGCGGCGTGATTGATCGGGAGGTCCGCGGCGTCGAGGATCTCATCGCGGTAGACGTTGGTGACGGGCACCTCCGCGGTGGGAATCAGGTACAGGTCGTCGCGCTCGACGGCGTACATCTGCCCTTCCTTGTCCGGCAGCTGGCCGGTGCCGCGCCCGGAGGCGGGATTGACCAGCAGCGGCGTCCACAGCTCCAAGTAGCCTGCCAGCTGCGCCATCTCGAGCATGAGGCCGATGAGGGCGCGCTGCAGCCTGGCGCCGGCGCCGGTGTACAGGATGAACCCGCTGCCGGCGACCTTGGCGCCGCGCTCCAGATCGAAGAGCCGCAGGCGCTCCGCGATCTCCCAGTGCGGCGGTGTCCCGTCGGCGGGGCGTGGCTCGCCCCAGGCTCGGACGAGCGGGTTGTCGTCCGGACCCGTTCCATTCGGGACCGATTCGTGCGGCAGGTTGGGGATCAGGAGCATCTCCCGCTCGAGTGAGCGTTCGACCTCGCTGAGCTCTGCGTCAAGGCCGTCGATCTGGGCGGAGAGCTCGGCCATGTGTGTCTTGAGCGCCGCGACGTCGTCCCGCTGTCCGGTGCGCATCAGCTCCCCGACCTGGCGGTTCCCCGCATTGCGTTGGGCGCGGAGCTCGTTGACCTCGGCCTCGATCGCCCTGCGGCGTGCATCGGCTTCGAACACGCGATCAACGGCGTCCGTCGGCTCGCCCTTTCGGGCCACGGCCCGCTTGACGGCCTCGGGGTCCTCGCGGATGAGCGCGATGCCGATCATGGCCGAACCCTACCCGGGTACGCCGGCGGCTCGCAGGCGTTCGCGCACGAAGTCCGGCGCGAGCGAGGCGAGCAACCAACCGGCACGCGGGCCATTGGGACGGCCAAGGAAGGCCGCGTAGAGCGCGGCAAATGCCCTGGCCGGCGGCAAATTGCGCTCGCGAGCGACGTCGAACACGGCGGACTGCAGGCGGTCGCCGGTCCATGGCGTCTGCTCACCTCCGTCGTCGTCCAGGTGATCCGCCAGAGCTGCCAGGAAGGCGCGCTGCTCGCCACCCAGCTCGCGGGCTGATGACGGCAGGTCCTGGTGCACCGCCACACGCGCGCGATCCGGTGCGTACTCATCCAGCCACGCCCGGGCTGCGGTGATCCGCTTCTCGAGGATTGCCTGCTCGCGATCTGTGAGTGGTGCGCCTTTTTCCGCGACGACCTTCTCGACCACATCCACGCCGGGCACCTGGAGCAGGAAGGCGAGATGCGCGAACGCCGGACGGAACGCGGCGGCCTCCGCCGCGATGTCGGCCCCAGCCTTCAGGCTCATGGCGAAGAGCCGGTCATAGTCGGGCGGCAGCTCGCCACGGAACTCACGACCGGCAACCGCCGCTGCCAGGCGGTCGAACTCGTCGAAGAGGCGCGGGATCGCGTCGCTCCCCTGCGGGTCAAACTCGATGGCCTGGTTGGGGCGCGGCCGCAGGAAGAGGAGCCGGAGCTGTTCTGCTGGAAGCACATCGGCCATCTCGTGCGCCGCGGCCCCGCGACCGCGCGACGTGCTCATCTTCTGGCCGCGAATGTTCAGGAACTCGTAGTCGACCCGCATCGGCGGCTCGCGCCCGAAGACCCTTCGCGCGATCGCATCGGCGCGATCGCGTGAGCCACCAGCGGTCGCGAGATCCTTCCCGCACGGCTCGATGGTCACTCCCAGCAGGCTCCATCGCGCGGCCCAGTCCACGTTGAACGGCATCTTCCCGGCGCCGCGGAAGGGCGCGAGACGTCCGGTCGTGCCGCAGCCGCGCGCCCATTCCACCAGGTCCGGCAGACACGAGAAGGCGACCGTTTCGCCGTCCCAATCGCTCGCCAACGTTGTCCCGATGCGGCCACAGGTCGGGCATATGACGTGGATCGGCAGCCAGCCCGGAGGTCGTTCGACGCCACTCACCTCGCGATAGATGTCGCGGATCTCCTGCGCTCGTTCCAGGGCGCTGCGGACGTATCGGTCCATTTCTCCGCTGGCGTACACCTCGCTCATCCAGTAGTAGCGGTCGGGGGTGATCCCGAGCTGCTCAAAGGTGTCGACGAAGAGGCTCGCGAAGTGGCGGGCGTACGAGGCGTGGCCGTCGTCCGCCGGGTCCGGGACGTGCGC
This sequence comes from Chloroflexota bacterium, assembly GCA_005882055.1. GTDB lineage: Bacteria > Chloroflexota > Limnocylindria > QHBO01 > QHBO01 > CF-82. Next base: position 2,414 of record VBGQ01000066.1, on the reverse strand, counting down.
GAGCGGCACGCCAAGGGCGCGTTCCACCGCGTCACCACTCAGCACGGACTGAGTGTCCATGGGATCGAGGTCGTCGATCCCGTACAGGACAGACGCCTGCAGGCCACGATCGCGGAGCGCGCGGGCGATGACGTCGAGGGTCACCGGGCCGCGCAGCGAACCGACGTGGATGGTGCCGGAGGGTGTCTTGCTGTCGTTGACGACCTGCGGGCCCGAGACGCGCGCCGCGAGCTCGTCAGCCCAGTACACGAGACGCTCGCGTCTCGCTTAGCCGACCGAGACGACCGTGTAGACGATGGAGCCGGCGGGCGCCAGTACGGTGACCTTGTCTCCCTTGCGCCGACCCATCAGGGCAGCGCCGACCGGTGACTCGTTGCTGATCCGGCCCTCGCGAGGCGCTGCCTCTGCGGATCCAACGATCGTGAACCGATCCTCCCCGTCTGTTCCGCGGATGACCACCGTGGAGCCAATGCCGACGCGGTCGCCGTTGGAGTGCGCGATGACCTGCGCGTTCTTGAGCTGCGCCTCGAGCGTCGCGATGCGTCCCTCGAGGAATGACTGCTCCTGCTTGGCGTCCTCGTACTCGGCGTTCTCGGTGGTGTCGCCATCCATCTTCGCGTCGTGGATGCGCGCCGCGACGCGCGGGCGCTCGGACGTGATGAGGTGCTGGAGCTCGCTCTTGAGCTTCTCGAGTCCCTCGGCGGTCAGGTAGACGGGCTTGTTGTTCATGATCGTCTCTCCCCTGTTGGTGCGGCCGTGACCGGCGTGGGCGGATGTGGCGCCGTCGGGTGGGGATGCGCGACGGCTCGGCCGGCTTTCATAACAAAAAACGCTCCAGGCTCTGCCACCGAAACCGATGGCGTCCTGAAGCTGGCCTTACCCTGCCTGTGGCCAGGATCTGGATCGCTCGCCGTGCCTTGCGGTCGGTCCGAGCGCCGCGCGATTGTAGGGCCGCCCCCTGCACGTGTCAAAGCCGCGAGCGCTCCGTCAGTGGCCGAGCAGGACAAAGGCGACGAGGCCAGCGGCGAGAACGTATCGGTACCCGATGAAGAGCGCCGTGCTGCGGCGACGCAGGTACGCCAGCAGGAACGCGATGGCCAGCAACCCCGCGACCAGGGCAGCGACGAAGCCGGCGGCCAAGGGGACGAGGTCGCTGCCAGGCAATCCGCCACCGAGCAGCTCTCTCGCCTTCCAGATGCCCGCGCCGGCGATGATGGGCGTGGCCATCAGGAAGGAGAAGCGGGCCGCCGCCTCGCGGGTGAGGCCGGCGAAGAGGCCCGCCGAGATGGTGATCCCCGAGCGGCTGATCCCCGGGAAGAGGGCCAGCGCCTGGGCCACGCCGATGCCGACGGCATCGGCTGTGCGCAGGTCGCCGAGCTGGCGGCGCCGGCTGCCGAGCCACTCAGCCAGCCACAGGATCGTCGCGCCAACGGCGAGCAGGGCCGCGATGAAGAGCAGGCTGTGCTCACGGAAGAAGGTATCGAAGAAGCTCTCCCCCACCGCGCCAAGCACCGCTCCGGGGAGCATCGAGATGAAGATGAGCCACGCCAGCCGGCGCTGGGGGTCTTGGCCGATCGATCGGTCCCGGATGGAGGCCAGCCAGGCCAGGAGCAGGCCGACCAGATCGGTCCAGAAGTAGATCAGCAACGCGACGAGGGTGCCCATGTGGAGCATCACGTCGAAGGCGTTGGAGTTGATGAACGGGTCGTTCCAACCGAGCAGGCGCGGCACCACGATCAGGTGCGCGGACGAGCTGACGGGGATGAACTCAGTGAGGCCCTGGACCAGACCGATGAACGCGGCCTGGAGGACGAGGGCCACCGGATGAAGCGCGGCTTCCGCGGCTAGCGGATGAAGAGCGGCGCCATGACCAGCGTGATCGTGGCGAGCAGCTTGACCAGGACGTGGAGCGAGGGTCCGGCGGTGTCCTTGAACGGGTCACCGACCGTGTCGCCCACGACCGCCGCGGCGTGGGCCTCGGTTCGCTTGCCGAGGGCGTTGCCGGCATCATCGGTCAGCTGGCCCGACTCGATGTACTTCTTGGCGTTGTCCCAGGCGCCGCCGCCGTTGTTGAGGACCGTGGCGAGCATGACTCCCGCGATGGTGCCGACCATCAGCAGGCCCGCGATTGCCTCGTACCCGAGCAAGAGCCCAACCAGGATGGGAGTGGCGACCGCCACGACACCCGGCAGGATCATCTGGCGCAGCGCCGCGCGTGTGGTGATGTCGACGACGCGCGCGTAGTCCGGCCGCTGGGTGTAGTCCATGATCCCGGGCATCTCGCGGAACTGGCGGCGAACTTCGACGATGATCGACTGCGCGGTGGTGCCCACGGCCCGGATGGCCAGGCTTGAGAAGAAGTAGACGAGCATCGAGCCGATCAGCGCCGCGATGAAGACGCTCACGTCAGCCAG
>VBGQ01000033.1 GCA_005882055.1 Chloroflexota bacterium | reverse complement strand
GCATCTACCTGCTCGCCGACGGGCGGCTGGTGAACCTGGGCGCGGCCGAGGGCCACCCCAGCATCGTGATGGACATGAGCTTCGCCAACCAGGCGCTTGGCCTCGAGTGGCTGCGAGCCAACCTGGAGACCCTCGAGCCGAAGGTGTACGGCATTCCTGACGAGATCGACCAGGAGGTCGCCCGTCTTAAGCTGGAGAGCATGGGTATCGCCATTGAGCCCATGACGCCCGAGCAGCTGGCGTACTCGCAGTCCTGGGAATCCGGGACCTGATGAGGCCCACCTGATGACCGATACGAAAGGCGCTGTGCTCTTCACCTCGGAGTCGGTGACCGAGGGACACCCCGACAAGCTGTGCGACGCGGTCGCGGATGCGGTGCTCGATGACGTCATCGCTCGGGACCCGGAGGCACGCGCCGCGATCGAGGTGGCGACGACCACGGGGCTCGTCTTCGTTCTCGGTGAGATGACGACCGAGGTCTACTGCGATGTGCAATCCGTCGTGCGCGATACCGTGCGGCGCATCGGCTACGACAACTCCGCGCTGGGCTTCGATTGGGAGACGTGCGGGGCGATCGTCGCGATCAAGGGGCAGTCGCCGGACATCGCTCGCGGTGTGGATGCCGCCCTCGAGGCACGCGAAGGGACCGAGCCGATGGAGCTGGGTGCCGGCGACCAGGGAATGATGTTCGGCTACGCGACCGATGAGACGCCCGAGCTGATGCCGGCCCCCATCGTCATGGCCCATCGCATCGCGCGGCGTCTGGCCGAGGCGCGCAAGTCCGGCGAGCTGCCGTTCCTGCGCCCTGACGGCAAGAGCCAGGTGACGATCGCGTACGACAGCGAATGGCGTCCGCGCCGAGTGCACACCGCGCTGGTCAGCACCCAGCACGACCCCGGCGTCGACCAGGCTGAGCTGGCCGAGATCGTGCGCGGCCAGATCGTGGGTCGAGCGGTGCCAGGGGAGCTGCTCGACGCCGACACGCGCTACCTGGTCAACCCAACGGGGCGCTTCGTCATCGGTGGGCCAATGGGCGACTCCGGCCTGTCCGGTCGCAAGATCATCGTGGACACCTACGGCGGCATGGCGCGCCATGGTGGCGGCAGCTTCTCCGGCAAGGATCCGACCAAGGTTGACCGATCGGCCGCGTACTACGCTCGGTACGTGGCGGCCAACGTGGTGGCCGCTGGCCTTGCGCGGCGCTTCGAGCTGCAGCTCGCGTACGCGATTGGCGTTGCGCATCCGCTGGCGGTCAACGTCCAGACCTTCGGCACCGGGGCGATCCCCGACCATCGGCTCGTCGAGATCATCGAGGCGCAGTTCGACCTTCGCCCGGGCGCGATCATCGAGGACCTGGACCTGCGGCGGCCGATCTACCGGCAGACCGCGGCGTATGGGCATTTCGGGCGGCCGGACCTGGACCTGCCATGGGAGCGCCTCGACCGCGCCGCCCAGCTGCGGGACGCGGCGGGGCTCGCCGGCGAACCACCCGTTCCGGCGACCGCCGCCTCGTGACCCGGGTCCCGGCGCGGGGTCGACCCGCCTGGGGCGAGCGGGCGGCCCGTGGTCCGGTGGAACGCATCGCCGCGTGGCTGCAGGGCCTGATCGGCACTGAGCAGCGGCCTCCGCCGGATCGACTCCCCGACCTGCCCGTTCCTCTCCGCCGGTCACCACTCGCCGTCCCGTACCTCGAAGCCGCCCGCGAATCGGACCACCGCCGGGCGGGCGCCGCGGCCGCCAACGCCTCCGAACAGGCCGTGGAGGCACGCGCCTGGTGGGTCGCGGACGCCTGGGCGCATCGGGCCCTGTGGCACTTCGAGCGGGTCGACATGACGCTCGCCGCGACGCGGGAGGCACGCCGCATCGGGGACATCCGGGTGGCCGGCGGCGATCCGGCCGCGGCCCGGCGCTACTATGCCGAGGCGATCTCGGAGGCGCGGGACATCGGTGCGGAGCGGGAGCAGGGGCTCGCGGCCCTGGGCCTGGGTCGGGCCGAGCTCGATCTCGGGAACGTGACCGTCTCGCGCCGATTGGCGGGAATCGCCGAGGAGCTGTTCGAGCGTGCTGGGGCGCCCGCCGAGGAGACAAGCGCGGCGCGCGAGCTGCGAGGCGAGGAGAAGCCCGTCTCGCCGGAGGAAGGGTGAGCGCCAAACGGCAGATGCGCGTCGGCATCGTGGGAGCCGGCGTGATGGCAGAGGCGATGATCGCGGGCCTCATCGCGGACCGCGCGGTCGCGCCCGGCGCGCTGGTTGCCTCGCACCCGCGCCGCGATCGCCGTGAGGCCCTGGCGGAGCGCTACGGGATCCGGGTCGTCGCAGCCAACCCCGAGGCTGCCAGCGGCACGGAGATCGTGGTGCTGGCGGTGAAGCCCCAGATGCTCGGACGCGTGATGCGCGACCTGGGCCCGGCGCTGCGCCCGGACCAGGTGGTGCTCTCGATCGTCGCCGGCGCGACGATCGGCGCGCTCTCGACGGG
>VBGQ01000032.1 GCA_005882055.1 Chloroflexota bacterium | reverse complement strand
CGAGCACTCGATGTGCCATCCGGGGAACCCCTCGCCCCACGGGCTCGGCCACTTCATCAGGCGGTTCTCGCCGGCGCGCTTCCACAGGGCGAAGTCCTCGGGGTGGCGCTTGTTCGGGTCGACCTCCAGCTCCTGGCGGTGGCCGGCGCGGAGGGCCTCGATGGTGTTGCCGGAGAGCTTCCCGTAGTCGGGGAAGGCGTGGACGTCGAAGTAGACGTTGCCGCCGACCTCGTACGCCAGGCCGCGCTCGATGAGCCGCTCCGTGAGCTCGATCATCTCCTCGATGTGCTCGGTGGCCTTGGGGTAGACGTCGACCGGGAGGATGTTGATGGCCGCCTCGTCCTCGAGCCAGGCCCGGGTGTAGAAGTCGGAGATCTCCGCCGGGGACTTGCCCTCGACCTCGGCAGCCAGCTCCATGCGATCCTCGCCCTGGTCGAAGGTGTCGTCGCGCATGTGCCCCACGTCGGTGATGTTCTTGACGTGCCGCACGCCATACCCGAGGTAGAGCAGCGTCCGGCGCAGCACGTCCGCGAACAGGAAGCTGCGCAGGTTCCCGATGTGCGCATACCGATACACCGTCGGCCCGCAGGTGTAGATCCCGACGACCCCCAGCGTGTGCGCCTCGAAAGGGTCGACGGAGCGCGTGAGGGAGTTGTAGAGCCGGACCGCCCGCGGCGCACCGACGGAGTCAGTCACCCGTTGACTCAAGGCGGCCGATGATCGACTGCAGCGCCGCCTCTCGTCCCTTCAGCTCCTCCTTGAAGTCGTGCGCCTCGGTCCGGTTGATCTCCGCCTTGAGACGCCCAAGCTCCTCCTGGAGCGTCTGCAGCAGGACGCGCTGCTCGTCCGGATTCAGGTCAAAGGCCATGTGGCCATTCTACCGAGAGCCTCCGGGTGGCCATCGGGCTAGCATTCCGCCGATGCCGCAGAGCGACGCGTCGGAGCAGTTCCCCCTCACGCTGGGCGAGGAGCCGGCCTTCTGTCCGGCGTGTGGCAAGCCGGTATCCCCGCAGGTGCTTGAGGCTGAGCACCGGCCGCGGCTGGTCTGCCCGGAGGGTCACGTCACCTGGCGCAACCCGCGGCTCGTGGTTGGCACTCTGCCGGTCCGCGACGGGCGCGTCTTCCTGGCGCGGCGCGAGATCGAGCCCGGCGCGGGGCTGTGGAGCTATCCCGGCGGCTTCCTGGAGCTCGGCGAGGCGACGCAGGAGGGCGCGCGTCGCGAGACGGAAGAGGAGACGCAGCTGCTCATCGAGGTGGGGCATTTGATCGGTGTCTACTCGCGGCCGCACGCCGGGGTGGTGACCATCATCTACGAGGCGCAGGTTGTGGGTGGAGAGGAACTACCGGGTGCGGAGAGCCTCGAGGTGCACGGCTTCGGTCCGGACGAGATCCCCTGGGACGAGCTCGCTTTCACGACCACCGAGAGCGCGCTGCGGGATTGGATCAGGACGCTGCCGGGGCGCGGACCCCGCTTCGAGCCGGAGCTCTACGTCGAGGGCGATCCGAGCGGCTGAGCTCGCGGACCGCGCAGCACCTCGGGGCGAGTCCGGACGCCTCCCGCGAGCATGGCGCCGTACGCCAGCGCGGCGACGGTGAGGACGGCCTGGCGGGTGAGGCTCAGCCAGCTTCCGTCGAGGACGTAGGCCGTCGCGAGCCAGCACAGGAGCGCGAAGGCGAGTGCCGCGACCGCGAGCGTGCCGCGGACCGTGAAATAGCGCCCAAAGAAGTACGCGAAGACGAGACCGATTCCGCCGGCGGAGACCTGCGCGATGGCCAGGGCGCTGATCAAGCCGGAGCCGGCGGTGCCGTTTCCAAGGCTCCCGGTGGCGGCCAGCGGATCGCTGCCCGCCACGAGCAGGCCGGTGCAGGCAACGGCCACCCACACCCAGCCGGCCGCGAGGCCGGCGATGAGGCCGCGAAACGCCAGATGCAGCCCGTCGACCTCGGTCATGGGCGCGGCCGACCGATCGGGGCGCGGGCAGCGAGCACCGTCATGTGGCGATGCTACGGGGCGTCATGCCAGCCGGCACTCGACCGATGGTCACGGTGCTGGGCGTACCGCAGTGCGCGGTGTCGGGGTCGAGCTAGGCGTCGAACCTGCGAAAGACCGCCACCGCGTTCTGGCCGCCAAAGCCGAAGCCATTCACCAGGGCCGCGCCAACGGGCATCTTGCGCGCGACGTTCGGCACGTAGTCCAGGTCGCACTCGGGGTCCGGTGTGTCGTAGTTGATGGTGGGCGGGACGACTCCGTCGCGAATCGCAAGCGCGGCGGCGAGTGCGGACACCGCTCCAGCGGCACCGAGCGTGTGACCGATCATGCTCTTGTTGCTGCTCACCGCCAGCCGGCCAGCGTGGTCGCCGAATGCACCGTGGATGGCCTTCGACTCGGTGGCGTCGTTGAGTGGCGTGCTGGTGCCGTGGGCCACGATGTAGTCGACCTCTTCCTTGTCGATGCTGGCATCGCGCATGGCACGGAGCATGGCCTGGGTGGCGCCGTATCCGGAGGGATCCGGCGCACTGATGTGGAACGCGTCGCCGGTGAGCGCCCCGCCGGCCACCTCGGCCACGATCGTTGCGCCGCGACGGGCGGCATGCTCGGCAGATTCGATGACCATCACCGCGGCGGCCTCCCCGAACACGAAGCCATCGCGGCCCGCGTCGAAGGGGCGTGACGCCTTTTCAGGCTCCGCGTTGCGCTTGGAGAGCGCCCCCATGTTGGCCAGCGCCGCAAATGCCACCGGCAGGATGGCGGACTCGGTGCCGCCGGTGATCGCCACGTCGACGTCGCCGTGCTCGATCAGCCGCTGCGCCTCGACGAAGGCCTGGACCCCGGATGCGCAGGCCGCGACGCTGGTGATCACCGGGCCGCGCAGCTTGTTCTGGATGCTGATCTGGCAGGCGGCCATCGAGGGGGAGAGCATCGGCACCATGAAGGGGCTGACGCGCTTGCCGCCCTGCTCCAGGAAGACCTTCTCGCCGGCCGCCACATCCCCGATCCCGCCACCGCCGGTGTTCACGATCACCGCAATCTCATCGCGGTTGGCATCGGTGATCTCCAGGCCGGCCTCGGCGATCGCCTGGGCCGCGGACGCCACAGCGATCTGGCTGAATCGGCTCATGCG
>VBGQ01000031.1 GCA_005882055.1 Chloroflexota bacterium | reverse complement strand
TTGTGGTTGGGCACGTGCTCGAGCAGCCACTCCACCGTGTCCCACGTGTCGGTGCTCTCGTCGACGTCGCCGGGCTTCTTGTCCGCCTTGTGCGGGGTCACATGGGTGAACTCGCCCTCAGACATCAGGCGGCCGCGCACGTCCTGCCGCACCACGATGTAGCCGGCCTCCAGGATGGCCTGGGTCTGGAGGGTGAACTCGCCGTACTCATCCGGGCCGTATGGGGACACGCCAAACGGCGTCCGGGTCAGGAGGATGGGGTAGGTCGTGGACGAGTCTTTTGGCGCCAGGACCGATGTGAAGAGCCGCACCCCGTCCCGCATCGGGATGCGGTACTCGTACTTGGTGTAGCGCTCGCGGATCTGGTCGGCGGTGAGCGTCATCTGCGCGCGATCGTAGCGGATTAGGAATGGATCCCCCCGGCCCGCGGCTGGAGGCGCCGGGCGCTCCAGTCAGGGTAGTCAAACGACCAACGGAGGCGGGGAAGCATGCCTTCCAGACCGCTTCGAGCGCCGAACGGCAACCATGAGTGGCAGATCGACGGCGGAGGGCCGCCATCAGCCCTTCGGCAGGTTCCCCGCTCGCCCTTTCGCCAGTGTCACTTGCGACTGACGGGTTGTTAGCAGCTCGTGCCGTTCATCAGGCGGGCTGGTAGGCGAGGTAGACCACGCCGGACGCGAAGCGGTAGGCGTCGACCAGCCGCAGGCCGAGACGCACCCCACGCGGGAAGTAGGGCGTCCCCGCCCCGATGCTCACCGGCTGCACGAAGAGCCGGAACTCGCTCATCAGCCCCAGGCGGATCGCCGTGGCCGCGAGCATGGGTCCACCGATGTCGAGCTCGCCATCGGTCTGTTGATTGAGCAGCCTGAGCTCGGAGTCGACGTCCGGGGTGTGGATGATCCTGGCGTTGCGCCCGACCTCCTGGAGCTTCGACGAGATGACGAGCTTGGGCTTGGTGTTCCAGACCTCCGCGAACTCGACCATGTAGTCCGCAAGGTCCGGCTGGTCGGTGGTGATGGTGTCCCACACCCGCAGCACCCCGTACAGCCGCCGGCCGTTGACGAACATCTCGTGCTGACGCGCCTGGGCGTTGATGAACCGATGCAGCTCACCGTCGACGTAGACCCAGTCCAGGCTGTGATCGGGCGTCTCCACGAAGCCGTCGAGCGACACCATCATCGAGTAGACGAATCGGGCCATCCGTGCCCTCAGGCGCAACCGGGGTTGCCGTGTCCGTCGTCGCTCAAGGGTGCCTCTGCGTGGACGTACGCGCCGGCGCTTGCCGGCGCCATCGGTCCGGCGGTGGTGGCTTGCGGGCTTAGTCGCAGCGCCGGTGCGAACGCGCCCACGTAGACCCCGGCGAGGACCAACGGTCCGCCTACCAGGTAGGCCCACGTGACCGCCTCGTGATCCAGAACCGCGCCAAGCACCACCGTCACCAGCGGAATCAGCAGCATCACGTAGCTGGTGGCCGACGCGGACCACCTGCCGATGACGTACAGGAATAAGGAGAAGACGCCAACGGAGCCGATGACCGAAACATAGCCGACGGCGAGCCAGGTCTGAGCCTGGGTCGGGAGGGTCAGGCGCTCCCCGCTGATCAACGTGGCGATCATCAGGCCCAGCGCGGCGGCACCCATGGCCACCGCGTTGGTCGCGATGGGGTGGGCGCGCGGGAAGCGCTTGATCACGACGTTCGACTCAGCCATGGAGATCGCGCCGCCCAGGACAAGGAGCATGGGGAGAAGTGGGACGGAATCCCGGATCTGCTCGCCGAAGATGATGCCGATCCCCACCAGCGCGACCAGGGATCCGGCCAGGCTCTGCCATCGGAAGCGCTCGAGCCCCTGGACCACCGCCAGGAGGAAGGTGAGGAGAGGAACGAGCGCCAGGATGATCTGGGCCAACCCAGCGCCCACCTGCACCAGTCCGATGTAGCTGAGCCCAAAGGTTATGCCGAACGTCAGGATCCCGTAGATCACGCTTCCCACCAGTGCACGGCCACGAGGCAGCTTCACGCGGAGCACGGCGACCACTGCGAAGAGGACCGCGGTAGCGATGGCGAATCGGGCCGTGGCGCCCCAAAGCGGAGCGAGCTCGTGGTTGCTGAATCGGACCGCCACGCCGTTGCCCCCTGCGAGCAACGCGCTCAGGAGGAAAGCGGCGAGCGTGCTTCGGTCGCGCATTGGTTACTTCGCTAGTCGAGGCGGCGGGAAGTCAGCCGGGAGGTCGTCATGGTCGAGCTCGCCTGCATTGGCGTCGCGGGCGGCTTGGGAGACGAGGATCTGACCGCCGTGTCCCGCCGATCCGAGTCGTGCCACGAAGTGGACATCCATGCCGACATAGCCCTCGTCGCCGATCTCGGGTTCGCCGGTGTGGAGGCCGATGCGGACCTTCACCGTGGCACCCTCCGGCCACTCATGGTCGCGCAGCCGCCGTTGGATAGCTACAGCCGCCGCCAATGGCGTGGAACCCATCGGAAACACTGCGAAAAACTCATCGGCCCGAGAGTCGATCTCACGACCTCCATGCTCACGCGTGATCCCTCTGAGGATCCGGCGTTGCTCGGCGAGGAGATCGGCGTAGCGCGGCCCCAGCCGGTCAAGCAACGCCGTCGAACCCTCGATGTCGGAATACAAGAGCGTGACTCGCCCGGTCGGGAAGCTGCGGCTGTCTTCGGCTTGGGCACGGACCATCGTCTCGAGGCGGCCGCGGTCCACAGCCAGCGCGAGAGCTGCCGTCACTGAGGTCAGGAGCTCGGGGTCATCGGTCAGCACCGCATCGTGATCAATGGCCGCCAGGGGACTCCCGTCGCGCTCGACGAGCCTGATCGCGCGCCCTTCGCCCGCGGACGGCTCGACCAGGCGACCTCTGCCGTCCAGGTATGCGCGGGCCGCAGGTGACCAGTAGATGACTCGCAGTGTCTGGTCATGGAGCGTGGCCGCCAGCACCTCATCGACTCGCTCCGGCGACGGTGCTTGTCCGAGCTGGACGATCAGCTGTGCCACGAGAGCGCGATCGAGCCGGGTGCGGACGAGACCGAAGAGGAGGCCCAGCGGAACCGCTGTGCGAGCCAGCACGAGGAGGGTACCTGTGACGCTCGCCACCCCCAACGCTCCCGCATCAGCCGAGGCTTTGGTCAGGTTGTACGCGGTGATGTCGGCCGCGAACGCTGCCAGGCCCACCGCCCCGGCGAACAGCACGGGGGCCAGCTGGCGTCGGCCCGCGGGGCTGGCGTGTCTCCACCTCTGAACGATCAAGACAAGGGTCACGAGCGTGATCAGCACAACGACGATCCGCGTGACGAGCATGACCACGTCGTACAGGGCCACATTCGGCAGGACGGCGAATGGGTTCCGGCAGGTGCATCCGTAGTCGCCGGTGGCGTCGAGAACGAACAGGCGCACGGCATATTGCGCCGCGCTGACCGCAACCGCGGTGAGGAACAGGGCCCGCGCCGCCGGCGAGAAGAATCGACCGGTCGGATACGACAGCAAGATGAAGGCGGCGAAGAGATTGGGGAGCCACATGAGCGCATAAGCAAGGGCGGTGATCACGGCATTCGGGACGAAGACGAAGTCCCCGATGAACCAGGTGATGCCGGCGCCCGTGATGGCTGGACCGATTCGGTTCGACGGTCTCCTGAGCCAGGCGATGGTCCCCGCGACGATGTACGACAGACCAACGAGCTCGTCACCGATGATCGTGAGTCGCGGGACGGCCGGGATGACCCACAGCGCCAGAGCGGCACCCGCGACAACCAATCCGAGCACACCAAAGGCGAGGGGAAGGACGGCGGTCGGCACTTGGAGCCGGCCGGCATCGCTCGCCGGTGCGTCAGCGAGTGGCTGTTTCATCTCCCCTCAGAGCCCGACCTGCTCGATCCGAGCAGCATTCGCCAGCTCGCGCACCGCCTCGCCCATCGAACGTGGATGGCGCTCGAGCAGCTGCGTGCTGCCTTCGACGTCGCTGAAGGCCGGCAAATCGGCCCAGGGCGGCTAGCGTCGAGTGCGCTCTCCGGGGAGGACGGTCGAGCGACCGCCCCGGGCAGGCATCTCCTTGCGCAAGGAATGCTCGCGTTGAGTGACGGCGGCGAGTTCGGTAGGGACTCGCAGCGGCTGCGCGACGTGGCCCCTCGCTCGGCGCCAGCGATTGCGCCGTGCTGCGCTCGTTAGCCCCGCATGGGTTGTCATCGGCGTTCGTCCAGCTCAACCGGGCGGCGGCGAGCGCGTTCGCCGGGGAGGGGGGTCCACCGGTCGCCGTTATTGCCAGTGCCGACTCGCGCCGGGTAGGCCGTTCGACCGGTGCGCCGACCGAAGTGGCGTGGGCGATTCTGGGCCGTTGGTGATGGCCGGGCGGCTTGGCGATGGGGCATACGGCCGCCTCCGCCACCAGCGCTGCGCAGGCGGATCGGTTCTGGGCGGATGGAGGCATCGGGCTCGAACCCGGGCACCACTTCGGACGGAATGGCCGAGCCGAGCAGCCGCTCGATATCGCGGAGCATCGGTCGCTCGTCAACGCACACAAGTGAGATGGCGTCGCCCTCCAGACCGGCGCGACCCGTGCGCCCGATGCGATGCACGTAGTCGTTGGCCACCATGGGCAGCTCGTAGTTGACCACGTGGGGGAGTGACTCGATGTCGAGCCCGCGTGCGGCGACCTCGGTTGCGATCAGCAGGGTCACGCGACCGGCCTTGAAGTCGGCGAGCGCCCGGATGCGCTGCGGCTGGGACTTGTTGCCGTGGATGGCCGCGGTCGCGATTCCGTCCTGCTGCAACTGCTCGGCGAGCTTGTTGGCGCCGTGCTTGGTGCGGGTGAAGACGAGCGCCTGCTCGATCGCGTGCGTGCGCACGAGGTGCGAGAGCAGCTCGCGCTTCCGATGGCGGTCGACGGGGTGGACGACCTGGCGGACCAGAGCGATTGCGGTGTTGGGCGGTGAGACCTGGACCGATGCCGGCGCGGTCAGCATGCCCTGCGCCAGGCCTCGGATCTCATTGGAGAACGTGGCGGAGAAGAGCAGGTTCTGTCGCTTGGCGGGAAGCAGGGCAAGGATCGCGCGGATGTCGCGGATGAAGCCCATGTCGAGCATTCGGTCGGCCTCGTCCAGGACGAGGATCTCGACGCTGCTCAGGTCGATGGTTCGCTGACGGGCGTGGTCGAGCAGCCGCCCCGGCGTCGCAACCACGATCTCCGGGTTGCGGCGCAAGGCGTTGACCTGGCCCACGAATCCGACGCCGCCGTAGATGGCGGTTGATCTCCGCGAGTTGGAGCCATAGACGCGGACGCTCTCTTCCACCTGGAGCGCGAGCTCCCGGGTGGGAGCCAGGATCAGCGCTCGGATGCGCCGCTGGCCGGGCCGCTCCGTGGCGACCAGGCGCTGGAGCATGGGGAGGACGAAGGCGGCGGTCTTGCCGGTGCCCGTCTGGGCGCCGGCCATGAGGTCGCGGCCGGCCAGCACGTGGGGGATCGCCTCGCGCTGGACGGGGGTGGGTTGGGTGTAGCCCTGTGCCGCGACGGCACGGAGCAGCCCGGGCGTAAGCCCGAGGGCAGAGAAGGACATTGGGGTGAAAACTCCTGACGAGGCCCTCCCGCGGAATCGCGGGGCCCGGTCAGGGCGGGGATTGAATCGGGATCGGGGCGGGGATGAGACCGCGGCGCGGACCGGAGCGCCAATCGAACACGTTTTCGAAATCATACACGATGTCATGGGAGGGCGTACCCGGACCATCGGCCGCATGGTCCAGCGTGTGGTCGAGCCGAGGCTGGAGTAGAGTGGGGTCTCCCATTGCGAGATGTTCCGAATGACCACGCTCTGTATCCATGGCTTCCGATCCGAGGAGTGCGCCTCCTGCCGCACCTGTCCGCACGGGCTGAACGCCGCGCGCTGCGGCCGATGCATCGCCGCGAGCCGGGCAGTCTCTCGCCGCCCGCGCGTTGTCTCGACCCAGACATATCCGTCTGAGGAGCACGCCGGATTCGAGATCTTCTACGTCCCCGCAGTGAGCGGCTGGCACTACCGCGAGGCCGATGCCGCGCCTTCGCCGCTCTCCTATCGGTCCGCCTTCCTGGCCCGCAAAGCCGTCGACGAGCTCGCTGCCGCCCGCCGCTAGGCGCGATTAAACGCCGCGCGTGGGGTCGAAGACTCCATCTCAAGGGATACTGGTGAAACGACAATGGGCTGGGCTTGAGGCGCTCCTCGCGTGCCGTTTCGCAAGCCACGCTGGCGCATTGACGCAGGAGAGCCATCGGGACGGCGCCTGACACGAGCCCAGTGGTCGTATCTCAAGCCACACTTGAATGGCGCGTGGTTCGCCGCCACACCTGGACCCCAGTTGCACGCCAGCCTCTTCGTGGCGTCGAGGGGAGCGGCCAGAGGCGGCCGCTCCTTGCGCCTCGTGGGGCTCGCGGGTATACTCTCCGTTCCCTGGTCGCCCGGAGCGGCGGCCTTTCGCTGTGTCCCACACAACGATGTTTTGAGCAGCAGATTGAGGGTGCGTAGCGCTTGGCGAAAAAGGATGCCATCGAGGTCGAGGGTGAGGTCGTGACCCCGCTCCCGAACGCGATGTTCAAGGTGCGCCTGGAGAACGGGCACGAGGTTTTGGCCCACATCTCCGGCAAGCTGCGACAGAACTTCATCCGCATCCTGCCTGGCGACACCGTCCGCGTCGAGCTGAGTCCCTACGACCTCACCCGGGGTCGAATCACGTACAGGATGCGATAGACGGTCGATGAAGGTTTCTGCCTCGGTCAAGCCCCGCTGCGAACGCTGCAAGGTGATTCGGCGCTCTGGCGTGGTCATGGTCATCTGCCCCATTCCCAAGCACAAGCAGCGCCAGGGCTAGGGGCGAGCGAGCAGTGGCACGTATCGCCGGCGTCGACATACCGCGTGAGAAGCGCACGGTCATCGCGCTTACCTATATCTATGGCATCGGTCCGACGGCTGCCCGTCAGATCCTGGCGGCAGCCAACGTTCCGGGCGACACCCGCTCGCGCGACCTGACCGAGGACGAGGTCAACCGCCTGCGCGAGGTCATCGACCGCCGCTACAAGGTCGAGGGAGACCTG
>VBGQ01000030.1 GCA_005882055.1 Chloroflexota bacterium | reverse complement strand
CTCGTCCTTCGACGAGCGGGTTTTTGGTGCCCGGGGCATGGAGAGGAGACCGGCAATGACGATGGCGACGACGAACCGCGAGCTCGCCCCGCGCTACGACGCTGCCGCCGTCGAGCCCGGGATCTACCAGCGCTGGCTCGAGAGCGGCGCGTTCACGCCTGCGAAGGAGGCACCGCCAGGCGCCCGGAAGTTCGTGGTCACCCAACCACCGCCGAACATCACGGGCGCGCTGCACATCGGTCATGCCCTGACGGCCACGGTCGAGGACACCCTCGTCCGTTACCACCGCATGCTCGGTGACGACACGCTCTGGCTGCCGGGGGTGGACCACGCGGGGATCGCGGCGCAGTTCGTGCTGGACCAGATCATCGCCAGCGAAGGGGAAACCCGCGCGTCGCTGGGCCGCGAGCGCTACCTCGAGCGGATGTGGCGCTTCATCGATGAGACGCGCGACTACATCGGCGGCCAGCATCGGCGCCTCGGCGTCAGCGCCGACTGGACTCGAGAGCGCTTCACCATGGACGAGGGGAGCGCTCGCGCAGTGCGAACAGCGTTCAAGCGCCTCTGGGACGCGAAGCTCGCCTATCGCGGGGAAGCACTCATCAACTGGTGCCCTCGTTGCCAGACCACCCTCAGCGACCTTGAGAACATCCATCGCGAGGAGGTGGGCAGCCTCTGGACGATCCGCTATCACCTGGCCCGCGAAGACGGCACCCCGGATCCGGAAAGCTGGGTCCGCATCGCCACCACGCGCCCTGAGACGCTGCTCGGCGACGTCGCGGTGGCGGTGCACCCGAATGACAAGCGATACACCAAGCTCATCGGCCGCGAGGCGGTCCTTCCCTTCCTCGGGCGCCGGCTTCCAATCGTCGCGGACGAGATGGTCGACCGGGAATTCGGCACTGGCGCAGTGAAGATCACGCCCGCGCACGATCCGGATGACTACGAGCTCGGCAAGCGGCACGACCTGCCGGCGATCAGCATCCTCGACGACGAGGCCCGGATCAACGAGAACGGCGGCGAGCTTGCCGGGCTTGACCGCTATGCGGCCCGTCGAACGATCGTCGAGCGGCTGCGCGAGATGGGCGACCTCGAATCGGAGGAGCCGCACCAGATGGTCGTCGGCCACTGCCAGCGCTGCGACACCGTGGTCGAGCCTCGCCTGAGCGTGCAGTGGTTCGTCCACGTCAAGCCGCTCGCCGAGCGGGCGCTCGCGTCCGTGCGGGAGGGGCGCACGCGAATCGTGCCCAACCGCTTCGAAAAGGTCTATGCCCACTGGATGGAGAACATCCACGACTGGGCGGTCGGCCGTCAGCTGTGGTGGGGACATCGCATCCCGGCCTGGTATTGCCCGGACGGACACATCACGGTAAGCGACGCGGTCGAGGGACCGGATGCGTGCGACGAGTGCGGAAAGCCGGCGTCGGAGCTGACCCAGGAGACGGACATTTTCGACACCTGGTTCTCCAGCGCGCTCTGGCCGTTCTCCACCCTCGGCTGGCCGGACGCCACGCCTGACCTGGCGCGCTTCTACCCCACCACCGTGATGGAGACCGCGTACGAGATCCTCTTCTTCTGGGTGGCCCGCATGATGATGATGGGCCTCTTCTGCACCGATGCCGAACCATTCGAGGTGGTCTACCTGCACGGGATCGTGCGCGATCCGTACGGCCAGAAGATGAGCAAGACCAGGGGAAACGTGGTCGACCCGCTCGAGCTCGTGGGAGAGATTGGTGCCGATGGCCTCCGCTTCGCGCTCGTGTCCGGGAATGCGCCTGGTGTGGATCAGCGGCTGACGGACGCCAAGGTGACCGGCGGGCGCAATTTCACCAACAAGCTGTGGAATGCCGCTCGTCTGGTGATCTCCTCGCGGCCGGAGCCGATCGCGGCTGCGTCCGGTGAGCCCTCGCTCGCCGAACGCTGGATTGCGTCGCGTCTGGCGGAAGTGACCGAGCACGCCACCCGGCAGCTCGACCAGCTCGACCTGGCCGGCTACGTCGCAACCGCCTACGACTTCGCGTGGAGCGACTACTGCGACTGGTTCCTCGAGATGGCGAAGGTCGAGCTGCGCCGCGAGGACGCGACGCCGGGCGATCGCGCGCGGGTCTGGCGCTGCGCAGCCGACGCGTTGGCGGACGTCATGAAGCTCCTGCACCCATTGATGCCGTTCATCACCGAGGCTGTCTGGGAAGCGCTGCGCGCCGCTGATGGCGAAGTGACAGGAAATGACGAGCTGCTGGTCACCGCGCGCTGGCCCGCAGCGGGCGCCCGCGATGAAGGCGCGGAGGGTGAGTTCGAGGCGGTCGCCGAGCTCATCCGGACGATCCGCAACGCTCGGCTGGCGTCCGCCGTACCCGCGGGAAAGCGCGTGGCCCTCGAGCTGCTGGCAGATGAGCCCGAGCTTGGCGAGCGCGCGGAGGCGGCGCGGCGATACATCCAGGCGCTGGCGCGCGTCGAGCCGTTCACCGTCCACGCGGCGGGATCGATATCGCTTCCCGCGACAGGGATCGTCGCGACGCCGCTGGGAGCTGCTTGGCTGCCGCTCGACGACGAGCAGGCAGCGGTCGGGACGCCGCCTGACCGCGTGGAGCGCGAGCACCTGGAGCGGGGAATCGCCAGGCTCGAGGCACTGCTCGCCAATCGCGACTTCACGAGCAAGGCACCCGCGGTGGTCGTCGACCGCGAACGGCAGCGCCTGCGGGAGCTCGAGGCCGAGCTCCGCCAGATTGGCGGCTGAGCCGCGGCTGATAGAATC
>VBGQ01000197.1 GCA_005882055.1 Chloroflexota bacterium | reverse complement strand
GATGCCGCGCGCGCCGGGCGGCGTCCAGAGCGGAATGTTGTAGCTCGCCGCGCCCGTTGGGGTCACGGAGAACTGACCCGCGGTGCGGCCTGCGGAAGTCGGTGTCACGGTAGCAGCCAGCGGGGCAGGCGCCGACGCGCCCGTCTTAGAGGGCGCCGGGGCGGGTTGGACAGACGTCGCCGTCAGGGTAGGAAGCGCGAGTCCCCCCGCGCGAATTCCGGAGGTGATGTTCCTGGCGATCGAATTGTTCCCCGTTCTCGAGGTCGCCTGAATCAGGAGCCCCGCCGCCTTGCCCCCGGCGAAGTCGCCGGGGATCAAGGTGGCCACATCCGCCGACATGCCGACGTTTGTGGGCAAGGCTGCCTGTCCATTCGTAAAGATCGCACCGGGAGAGTGGCCGAGCAGCAACGCCGCCGAGCCACTCGCGGTGAGGGGCTGGAACAGGGCATCCGAGCGCCCGTCGCCGTTGAAATCACCGATGACCAGTGTGAAGTTGAGCGGTGACCAGTCCACGCCGTACGTGTTGCGGCTCCAGGACTGCACACCGCTCATCGTGAAGGGCTGCCCGCCGGAGGCGGGCTGGGCCAGGACGACTCCATTGAGGTTGGGCGGGTAGTTGTAGTTGGTGATGCCGTTGGCCGTGCCGAGGTTCTGCGGCCAGGCTTGAATCAGAAGATCGGAGCGGCCGTCGCCGTTGAAATCGCCGGCGTAGATCGTGGCCTCAGGCACCGACCAGTTAAACCCCAGATACCCGTCGTTCCAGCTCTGCGCGGGAGTCGCACTCGTGAACTGACCGTTCGCGTCCGAGTACACCACCGCACTCAACCCGCCGGGAGCGACCGGTTGGAAGAAGAGATCGGCGTGACGATCCCCGTTGAAGTCCCCGACGACGAGCCGATGCTGATCGGCCGACCAGACAAGCCCCATCGCCTGCGCAGGAAGGGTCTGGCTGATGGCCGTGATCTTGCCCGAGCTATCGGTCAACAGGAGATAGCTGTCGCCCGGGATGTTCGACTGCAGGAAGATGTCGGTCTTGCCGTCCTCGTTGAAATCCCCCACGACGACCGTATAGGCGTTCGAGGACCAGGGGATCCCGAGGTAATCGCTCGCCCAGCTCTGCCAGGCAATGGTGGGGGCAGTCCCGTCCGAAAGCAGAATTCCGCTCGGGTTGCTCGGGTTGCGGGCGACATAGAGCAGGTCCGTGTAGCCGTCGCCGTTGAAGTCGCCCGCATAGAAATCGTAGTCCTCGTTGCTCCAGGCGTTCGGCGCGGGCGCCTGAGCACCCACCGCTCCTGAGGCCAGGACTAAGATCAGGGCGAAGAAGATGCGCTTCATGACCGGTTCCCTCCTGTCAGGAGCGTGGGCGGCGGATCTACAAGGTTGCCTGGGAGTTTGTCGTCTTAGCGGTCGCTTCCCGGGCCATGGCGGGGGCCTGGGCCAGAATTGAGCCATCGAGCGAGAGGGTTTGCGGGATCCCTTGACGCTCGACCTCAACGGTCAGCGCTTCGCCTTCCATGAGCGTGTGAAGCGTCACGAGCGAGTCGGAGGCCTCCGAAACCGGCGTGCCGTTGATGCGCGTGAGCACGTCGCCGGGCTCTAACCCGAGTTGTGAGAAGGGCTCGGCCTTGCGTCCCGCGTAGAGCGCATAGCCGTGAAGCTTCCTGCCGGTGAAGACCGGACTCGGTCGGAGATAATCCGTGAGCGCATCTCGGCTGTCCGCCACAGCCGCGGCAGGCTCGGGCGTGCCCCCGACCGTCAGAAGCTCTCGGGCCCGTTTCCCATCGGGCTGGGCTTCGCCTTGGACGTACAAACGTGCAGAGCGACCCCCGCGTTCGAGCACGACGTAGTGATCGTATATCTCAGTCAGTCGCGCGCCGTTTGCGAGCAGCGCGCCGGCGGTGTACGTCTGAGGACTCCTCGCACGGACCCCGATCTCGGCGAACCCCTCCCGGCTGTTGCGCCCCCGATGCGTGCGCACGAGGATGAGCGGCAGCGGAACTGGAGAGACCGAGGAGTCATTACCCTCGGGCCGCATCGGGGTGACGGTGACCGGCGCTCCGATGGGGCCCGACCTGGCTGTCGGGTGCGGCGGAGCCGCGCGCGGCGCCGGCTGAAGCCACCGCACGAGCTCGTCGAACCACTGGGGACCCGCGACGTTCGCGGAAAGAACGACGATGAATGCGACGACGGTCGATGCGACCGCGCGGGTCAAGAACGTCCTTGTTCTTCTCGACGGCTGCACTCCCATTCTCCCTGAGCAGCCTGGCTCCTCGTGAGCTGTGTCACTGAACAGCTGACGGATGTTCTACGTTCTTCCCTGCCCCACCGGCCCAGTCTCTCCCTGTGCTTGAGGGGCATTATGCTTCCAAGCACAGCCGTCGCAGTCGCCGTCGTCGCGCGTCATCTACACGTAACCGCCACAGCCGACGCCAGCCACAGCCGCAGCAGTGCAAGCAACCACTGCGGTGCGCAACTTGGAACGTCGCGTTATAATCG
>VBGQ01000196.1 GCA_005882055.1 Chloroflexota bacterium | reverse complement strand
ATCCTGGTCACCCGCCACCATGACCGACCAGGCGTAGTGGGCACAGTGGGCACCGTCCTCGCCGACGCCGGAGTCAACATCTCATCGCTGGAGCTCTCCCGCCTGTCCGCTGCGGGGGAGGCGATGATGTTCGTGAGCGTTGACCAGCCGGTTCCGGCTCCCGCCCTCGAACGCCTCCGCGCGGATCCGGCAATCGTCGAGGCCTCCATGGTCGAGCTGCCGTACCGGGAATAAACCCCTGGTTGTGCATTGTGCACAAACGATGGGGGAGCCGAGCCGGTCTGATCACCTAGGCGCGCCATCGGTCTGACCCTACCCTGCTGGGAAACCGCCCACGCACGCGAGGTTGCATCGACCGATGGTCCTTGAGATCGCAATCCGGCCGACAGAAGCCGCCAACGTCCACACCCGCACCGTCGCCGAGGTGCTCGAGCTCGCCCGCGACGAGCAGGTCGCGATCGTCGATCTGCGCTTCACCGACCTGCCCGGCACCTGGCAGCACTTCTCGATTCCGGTCGGTGAGCTCTCCAGCGAGCTGTTCGTCGACGGCATCGGCTTCGATGGCTCGTCCATCCGCGGCTTCCAGCACATCCACGAGTCGGACATGCTGCTCCTGCCAGATCCCGCCATCGCGTTCGTGGACCCCGTCCTGGGGACGCGGACGTTGTCGCTGATCTGCGACATCGTCGACCCGCTCACGCGCCAGCCCTACACCCGCGACCCACGCTACGTGGCCAAGAAGGCGGAGGCCTTCCTGCCCACCACCGGCATCGCCACCGCCTCCTACTGGGGCCCCGAGATCGAGTACTACCTGTTCAACTCGCTGCGCTTCGACCAGAACGCGCACTCGGGCTACTACTACATCGACTCCGAGGAGGGGATCTGGAACTCGGGCTCCAACGGGGTGGCGAACCTCGGGCATCGTCCGCGCCACAAGGAGGGCTACTTCCCCGTTCCGCCGGCGGATCGGCTGCAGGAGCTGCGCTCGCAGACGGTGCTGAAGATGATCGAGGCGGGGATCGACGTCGAGGTCCACCACCACGAGGTCGGCACCGCGGGGCAGACCGAGATCGACATCCGCTTTGGCGGACTGGTGGAGACCGCCGACAAGGTCCTCAGCTACAAGTACATCGCCAAGAACGTGGCATTTGCCAATGGCTACGTGGCCACCTTCATGCCCAAGCCGATGTACGGGGACAACGGCTCAGGCATGCACACCCACCAGTCGCTGTGGAGCGATGGACGCAACCTCTTCTACGATGCCGATGGGTACGCCCTGCTGTCCGATGCGGCGCGCCACTACATCGGCGGCCTGCTGGCGCACGCGCCAGCCGTGCTGGCCTTCGCCGCACCGACGACGAACTCATACCGTCGCCTGGTCCCCGGTTACGAGGCGCCGATCAACCTCGTCTACTCGGCGCGCAACCGCTCGGCCTGCATCCGCATCCCGACCTACTTCTCGAAACCGTCGGCCCGCCGCCTGGAGTTCCGCTCGCCGGATCCGTCCTGCAATCCGTACCTGTCGTTCGCGGCCCAGCTGATGGCAGGCCTCGACGGGATCCTCAACCGGATCGAACCCCCGACGCCCATTGACAAGGACCTCTACGAGCTGGAGGGCCCTGAGCGGGACACGATCAAGGAAGTGCCGGGTTCGCTCGAGGAGGCGCTCGACGCGCTCGAGGACGACCAGGAGTTCCTGTATCGGGGCGACGTCTTCACCCGCGACCTGGTCGAGACCTGGCTGGATCTCAAGCGGAGCTCGGCCAAGGAAGTTGCGCTCCGTCCCCACCCGTACGAGTTCTTCCTGTACTCGGACGTCTAGATAGCGAGCGAGCGGGTCCTGCCACTGGCTGCCGCAGGACCCGCTTTGCGTGTCGGGCGACCTATCATCGCCCGCGTGAGTCGGAAGCCTTTCGCCTCGTCGGCTGACCTGGCCGAAAAAGCAGCGACGCTCGAGCAGCTGGCGGATGGCGTGTACGCCTACACCGCCCAGGGCGATCCGAACGTCGGCTGCATCATCGGCCCGGACTCGATCCTCGCGATCGAGGCGCGCGCCACCCCGCTCATGGCTCAGCGCTGGATCGATGTCGTCCGCACCCTGAGCGCAGCCCCGTTCGGCGACCTGGTGCTGACCCACTACCACGCCGTACGGGTTCTGGGCGCGTCGGCATTCGGTGCCCAGCGGATCATCGCCACCACCATGACCGCGGAGCTCATCGAGGAGCGCGGTCTCGAGGACTGGGCAAGCGAGCAGGGTCGAATGCCCCGCCTATTTCAAGGAGCCGACACGATCCCCGGCCTTACCCGCCCGACCCATACATTCGAGGACGAGCTACGGCTTGATGTGGGCGGTCGAGAGGTGCAGCTACGGTTCCTCGGTCGCGGCCACACCTCGGGCGACCTGGTCGTCTGGCTCCCCCAGGAACGGATCGTCTTCGCGGGTGACCTGGTGGAGGCACAGGCGGCCCCGTACATGGGGGACGCGCACATCGCGGACTGGTCCGGGTCCACGCTCGACGCAGTACTGGCGCTGCACGCGGATCAGCTGGTCGGCGGTCGGGGCGCCGTCGTGCGCGGCACGGCAGTCGATCAGGCCATCGAGGACACGCGCGCCTTCCTGGACACGACGCTTCGCGGTACGCGCGAGGTGATGCGCGGTGGAGGCGCGCTCAAGGAGGCGTTCGAGCTGGTGTACGAGCAGCTCGCGCCGCGCTACGCGGGCTACCCGATCTTCGACCACACCATGCCGTTCAATGTCCAGCGTGCGTGGGACGAGCTCGAGGGGGTCGATCACCCGCGCATCTGGACGGCGGAGCGTGACCGCGAGGTCTGGGACGCCCTCACCGGATAACGAGCCCGCCGGCGACACACAGGTCGCCGTCGTAGGCGCCGGGCCGGTGGGCCTGACACTGGCCGCCAGGCTGGCCCAGCATGGCGTGCGGGTGACGCTCCTGGAGCAAACGCCGCGCCACCTGGGGGAGGGCTCCAAGGCGATCTGCATGCAGCGCGAGACGCTCGAGATCTGGGCACGAATGGGCGTCGGGGAGCGGGTGGCCTCGCGAGGGGTCCAATGGCGGACAGGCCGCACCTACTACGGCACGCGCGAGTTGTTCAGCGTGGAGATGCCGGGGAGCTCGGACGATCACTTCCCGCCGTTCGTGAACATCAGCCAGACCGAAGTCGAGGAGCTCCTGCTGGAACGATGTCGTG
>VBGQ01000195.1 GCA_005882055.1 Chloroflexota bacterium | reverse complement strand
CACCTTCGTGCAGCTCATAGAAGAACAGGGGCATGGGGCGATGATAGACCGATGCCGACCAGCGGGCCTGTTCGACGCCTGGCGGACGGGAGCCTTGAGCTCCTCGTCGTCGGCGGGCTGACGATCGACTCGTTCCCGGATGGCACCAACGCCGCGGGAGGGTCGGTGCTCCACGCCACGCGTGCCGCGGCTCGCGCACGGGTATCGGTGGGGGTGGTCACGGTCGCCGGGCCCGAGCGTGAGGCGCGCGCTGGGCTACGCGAGCTGGCAGGCATCGCTGAGCTCGAGGTCGAGGTCGCTGTGCAGACACTCCGCTTCGGACACGAGGAGGTTGGTGGACGCCGGCGCCTGACCGTGGAGGGCGCGGTGCGCCTGCGTCCCGATCCGTCACGTCTGCGGCGGATGCAGGCCCGAGCGCTGCTGCTGGCGCCGGTCGGCGCCGAGTTGGATGGCACCGCGCTGGCTATGCTCGACGAGGCGATCGAAGCCCGGGTCCGGGTGGCCAGCCTGCAGGGATGGCTGCGCCGGCGAAGCGATGGCGGCCTCGTCGCGCCACTCGACATCGGCGACGTATCGCGAGACGTGCTCGCGCGCCTGCGGAACTGTGACGTCGTCGTCGTCAGCCACGAGGACCTCGGACGTTCGGAGTCCGAGCCGATCGCCGCCGCTGCGCTCAGCGTTCGTCACGCACTCCCGGGCCCCGGCGTCATCGTCACCTGGGGCAGGGCTGGATACGTACGTGCGGAGGCGGGAGACCGCGACCCATTCGTCGTTCAACGCCGATTTGCCATCCGCGGCGTGCCGACCGTTGGTGCAGGAGACGCGTTCGCGGCGATCGTCGCGATCCACCTGGCGCGAGGTGCGTCGTTGTCGGCGGCTGCACGCGCGGCTGACCGCTCGGTCGAGCGCTGGCTGGCCCGCACGCCGGGGGCACAGCCCGGGGCGGCTTGCGAGTGAGCGGCTGAGGCGGGTTCACGGCCCCCTCACGCCGCTGGCCGACCCAGCCGCCGTTCGGCCGCGGCGACCCAGCGCCTGAGGCGTCGAAGCCGTCGACCGACCACCAGGCGCGCCCGCCCGATGTCGTCCATGCCGCCGCCGCGCCCAAGTGCAAATGCGACGTCCAGGACCCTGTCGGCGGCCCGCGCCGCGTCCAGCGCCCCGCGAAGGTCCCCACGTTGCCGCTCCCGAAGTCGAGCGACCTCGATCCACGACCAGGCCGCCTCGAGCGAGCCGGCCCGCGTCCCATCCCGCCAGATCGACTCCGCCCGATCCACCTCGCCTGCAGCGACGAGCAGTCGCGTAACCATGCGCCGCAGGCGATGGCCATCGGTCCGCTCCGTGCGCGTGATGGCATGCTCCAATACCTCCTCGGCTCCCTCCACGTCCCCGGCGCGCAGGAGCTCGAGCGCGAGCCCTCCGTGGTCGAGCGGCCGCGCGGTCCGCCACCCCCCGTCGCGTAGCAGCAGCACGGTGGCGTCCAAGCGAGCAAGCGAGACGATGTCCTGCAGGTTGTGATCGAGTACCGCAGCGAGCGGCTCCGGCGAGCCGCTGCGCAGGTAGCCGAAGTAGCGGGCGGGCACCTCCGAACTGGGGCAGTCCAGTCCGCGGCGTACGCCCAGCACCGCCTGCTCGATCTCCGCCAGGCGTGCCCCTCCGACGATCCGCCGCCAGAGGCGACGCGCGACGGGAAGCAGGTCGTCGTGGCGGTCGGGCAGCGTGGCCTGCTCGACAAAGAAGCCGTGAACCGTCAGGCGGCTGTCAAGCAACGGGAGGTCGAAGCCGCGGCCGTTGTAGGTGACCATCCGCTCCTGGCTTGCCAGCTCCGCGCACAGGCGTCGCAGCAGCGCTCGTTCGTGGGGATAGTCCGGAAGCAGGAGCTGACGCAGCACCAGCGCGTTGCCGTCCATGACCCCGATCCCGGCGAGGAACGGCACCGTCCCGGCGCCGCTCGAGAGACCGGTGGTCTCCGTGTCCAGGTAGGCGGTCGATGGCAGGCGGCGAAGCACGGCGGCCTCCTCGGGCGGTAGCGGCACTCGTCGCTCGACCACGACGGTGGCACCGCCATCGGTCAGCTCCAGTCGGGCCCCAAACCAACGCGCCAGCGCGCCGGCGCGATCTTCGACTGCCAGCCGCGGGGGAGGGCTCGGCCGCTGCACACGGAGCTGCGCGAGCCGTTCCGCCAGCGTCCGTTCGGTCATGTCCCGTCGAGCGCGGTGAGCAGCTCGCCCACCACTGCCTTGCCCCGGTGGCCGACCTCGATGGCGGGACCCACGCAGGCGGGGCAGCCATCGGCACAGGAGCAGGACTCGACGGCCTCCCGACTGGCGTGGACCAACTCCGGAATGAGGTTGAAGAGGCGTTCGCTCAGCCCGACCCCGCCCGGGACGGCATCGAAGACGTAGAGCGTCGGCTGTCCGGTGAACGGCGCCTGGACCTGCGCCAGCACGCCCAGGTCGCGCGGATCGCACATCAGCAGCAGCGAGGCGGTGGTGCGCGCGAGGTTGGCGAGGCCGATCAGCGCGCCGTCGAGCGTGTCGCGGTCGTAGCGGTTGACCAGCTCGGCCGGTGGCACGATCCACGTGGCCGTGGTGTGCATCTCCTGCTCGGGGATGCTGATCGAGCCCCACCCGACGTTCTCGTGGGTGTGGAACTTGATCTTCTTGAACATGGTCACCTTCCAGGCGACCATCACCTCGCCTCGCTGGCGCTTGCCGGGACGCGCGGCCTGCGCCTCGTCGAAGACCTCGAGCACCTTCAGGGTGATCCCCAGGTCCGCATCGGTGTAGTAGTCGACGTCGGTGCGCGTCACGTACGCCTTGCGCTCTTCCCAGTCGAGCCGGTCGACGTGGTGCTGAACGCCCTCGTGGATGTAGATCGCCTTCTCGTGCACGAGCAGGGGAGCGGCGAAGAGGTCCACCTCGCCCAGCACCCGGTTGCGGTCGCCGGTGGTGTCAACGATCACGACGTTCTCCGGCGCGCCG
>VBGQ01000194.1 GCA_005882055.1 Chloroflexota bacterium | reverse complement strand
CACAGTCTGGGTGAGGCTGATGTCGCCCTTTTTGATGAAGACCCCGGCTTTGTCTCCCTCCGTCTTGACAACAATGTCAGCGTCGTTTGGCCCGACCACGGCGGCCGCGCCGCCTGGACTAAGTGCTGCGGTGAGGTCACCGGGTGGTGTCAGCCCGAGGCATTGGTACAGGAGGTTAAACAGCTCGGAAACAGCGGCTTGCGTGCTCGGCGCTATTGACAGGCTTGGTGCCAGGAGCTTGCTGGGAATCGCCGAATAGTCCGCGAGGGTCGCCTTGACGAACGCGAACATGGCCGCCTGAGCGGCCGCGGTCCTGCCCAGACTCAAATTGCTTTGGATGGCTGTGATTACTTGCTGGGCGAGGGTGCGTGCGGTGCCTACCGGGAACAGTGCCTTGATGAGTACCGCGACCCGCGCTACGTCACACCGCGGGAAGCTCGACGTCGAATACGCCGGAGGTTGGGGTTGCGTGGGGAGTGGGCTGCGATCGCTGGTACAGGCGAGCGCGAGCCCCGCCGCGGTAACCAGCAGTTTGGTCAGGAAAGGACGGCGCACGGGGTCTCCAGAGCTAGGGTTGGCAGCCTCCTATCACCCGTGCGGTGTCATCGCGGCGACGCTCGCGCTCGGTCAGTGGCCAGTCCCAGCCAGCTGCCGATACCGCGGGTCGTTGCGTAAGTCACGAAACCACCACTGCGAGTCTTTCGCCAAATCCACCCGGCGCTCGGGGTTGGCCGCGACGTACCGCTTCAGCAACTGCAGCGCGTCATCCCGATCTCCCAGCAGCGTCCGCACGAAGGCTTCCAAATAGAGCAACTCCTGTGCCGGGTCTAACTTGGGGTTTCCTCGCGACCTGGTGAGCACTCGTCGCGCGCTGTCGACAGACCTGTCACGCGCCAGGACAGCAGCGACGGCCATCTGAGCCTTCAGTTTCGCGAATTCCCACCGCTGCGCAGGGGTGAGCTCGCCCAGCTGACCGACCAACCGCCAGGCCTTGGCGACATCCGGGGCTTCGGCCTCGGACGTCATCAACCAGAGCTGGCATTCCACGAATCGGGGATCCTTGGGAAAGCGCTGCTGTCCGACGTCACACCAATGCACCGCGTCGACGAACTGCTCGAGGTCGTACGATGCGAGGAACAGTCGCCACACGATCAGGTCCGCGGAGCTGTAGTAGGCGTCGGCTTCGTAGGCCCGCAAGGCGTCGATCTTCCCTTGGACCTCGTCAGACTTCACGTTGTCGAGATGGCTGAGGGCGCTCCACGCTCCGGCCAGCGAGGCATCGAGCGCGACGGCGCTGCGCAGGTCCTGCTCGGCGCTCTTGAGCAAGTCGGCCGCCTCGCGCGGATCGGAAACCAGGTGCAGTAACCACCGCCAATACCGCAGGCTCCCCCTCAGCTCCAGTGCCCGCGCGTTCTTGGGATTCGCTCCCAAGGCCCGTTCCACGTGCCCCAGCCCGGTGTCGATCCGGCGATTGGCCTCGGCCGGATCGCCGGCGAGGCGGGACTGCCGGTAGGCGATGAACCCTCGTAAGACGGTGGGCTCACCCCAAGCCCGGTCGGCGGCCTCGGCGGCGGCGGATAGCGAATCGGCGTGCGCAAACTGGCGCGTGGCAGCAGCCATGTCGCTCTGCGCGAGCGAATCAGCAACCTTGCGCGCGCGCTCGGCCTGTTGCAGCAGCACCCACGCGGTCACATTCTCGGTGCCGCCCCTCTGCTCACGCAGCCGGATCTCCTCGCCCAGCCGGCCGCGTAACGCGCGCGCTACCTGCTGCGTCAGCGTGTCACGAATCCGCAGCAGGTCCCCTTTGGGCTGCTCGAAGGTCTGGCGGTCGATATCGGCACCACTGGAGCCGTCTACCAGCCGGACGGTGACCCGCACATGATCCCCGACCTCTTCCACGCTCCCTTCCACCAGGCTGCCGGCCTTGAAGGCACGGGCGATGCTGTCGCTCGAAGCTGCTGCGTGGCGGTAGCGGGCTACTCCGTTGCGCAAGATCACTTCGAGCGGTTTGACGGGTCCCAGCTCGTCGATCAGCGTTTCCGTCAAGCCATCGGCCAGATACGCGAGCGAGCTGTCCCGGCTCAAGTCGGCGAAGTACAGCACGGCAATACGACGCGGATCCAGCCCACCCCCACCCCCAGGCCCGAGCGCCGGCCGGGCGTTGCGCGACCAGACCGCGCGCGTGCCCCAAGCCGCCGCCACGATGAGCGCTGCGACGACGCCGAGGGCGACCGCTGGCTGCATTCCGATCCAGCGCCGCGGAGCGGCGACGGGCCGCGTCAGCCGTCGCATCGGGCCGGTTGCGGCCGACGGCTTCTGCAACGCCTCGGCGAAGAGCGCCGTTGTGGCGAACCGATCTGCCGGCGTTTTCGCCAAGGCCCGCAGGATCGCGTCCTCGACCGCGTCCGGGATCGTCGTGCGCACGATCGACGGCGGCGACACCAGGTCGAGCGAGTGGCGCGCCATGACTGCCTGTGCCGTGGGTCCCGTGAACGGCGGCACTCCGACCAGCATCTCGTACGTCACGCACGCCAGGCTATACTGGTCGCTGCGCCCGTCGATCTCGCTGCTCCCCGTCGCCTGCTCCGGACTCATGTAGATCGGGGTCCCGACGACGGTGCCGGTCTGCGTGAGATGCCGTTCTTCTCCCGCCACGCTGACCGCGCGGGCGATCCCAAAGTCCGCGACGATCGCGGTGCCGCCCTCCAGCAGGATGTTCTCGGGCTTGATGTCGCGGTGTACGACGCCGTGGCTGTGCGCATAGGCGAGCGCGTTCGCCACTTCGCTCGTGATCCGCACCGCCTCGTCAAGCGAAAGCTGCTTTTCCCGTTCCAGCCGGTCGCGCAGCGACTCGCCCTCGACGTACGGCATGACGTAATAGAGGAGGCGGTCGACGCTACCGGAGTCGTACAGCGGCAGGATGTGAGGGTGCTGCAGCCTGGCGGCG
>VBGQ01000193.1 GCA_005882055.1 Chloroflexota bacterium | reverse complement strand
CGGACACGTGGGCCAGGATCCGCAGCTCCTGCTGGGAGTAGTCGGCTGCCAGCAGCAGCTTGCCCTCTGGCGCCACGAATGCACGGCGGATGCGCCGGCCGAGTGGTGAGCGAATGGGAATGTTCTGCAGGTTCGGATCGATGCTCGAGAGCCGCCCGGTCGCCGCCACCGCCTGCTGGTAGGTGGTGTGCAAGCGCCGGTCGCGGCCGACCAGCGAGGGCAGCGCGTCTACGTAGGTGCCCTTGAGCTTGGAGACCTGGCGGTGCTCCAGGATCAGTGCGACCGCCTCGTGCTGCGACTTGAGCTCCTCCAGGACCGATGCATCAGTCGAGTACCCGGTGCGTGTCCGCTTGGTGGCTGGAAGCTTCAACTCATGGAAGAGGATCTGCTCGAGCTGCTTGGGTGAGCCGATGTTGAACGGATGGCCGACCAGCTCGTAGATCCGATCCTCCAAGCCGGCGAGCTGCTCGGCGAACTCGCCGCTCATCTCGGCCAGCGCCGCGCGATCGATCTCCACGCCGGCGAGCTCCATGCGCCCCAGCACCGGGAGGAGCGGCATCTCGACGTCGCGGAAGAGGCCGGCCACGCCCGCCTCGTCGAGCTCGCGCTCGAGCAACGGGACCGATAGCAGGGCGGTCAGGGCTTCCGCGGCCGCGCGGCGCGCCAGCCGGGTCTCGTCCGCGGTGCCGTCCGTTTCGGCGGGGCGAGCTGGCACCTCCGCGCTGAAGCGCTGCGCGGCGAGGTCCTCGATGGTCTGCGAGCGCAGCGCGGGGTTGACCATGTACCCCGCAACGAGCGTGTCAAAGGTCGGTCCGCGCAGCTCGAGGCCGCGGGCGGCGAGGAGGACCACGATCTGCTTCAGGTCGTGGCCCACCAGCCGCCGGTCCTCCGCGCGGAACCAATCGGGGAGCCCGTCGGGACCCTCTGCGTCGTTCCATGGCAGGTACCAGGCGCTCCCGTCGGATCCGGCCAGCGCCAGTCCGTGGATCGGCCGCTCGAGTGGACGACCCGGGCCGACGACCCATCCGAGGGCGACGTCTCCCGGGTGGCTCACCAGCCAGGCGTCGAGCGCGTCACGGTCTGGAGCGCTGCGCACGATGCGCGGATCAACTCCCTCGATGGCGCTGCGGGGATCCGCGACCGGGTCCGCGTTCTCGGGCGTCGCGGGCGTCGCTGCCGTCTCGCGCGCCGAGGCTGCCGTTCCGGTGCCATCACCCCCGGCGGTCGGCACGCCCATGGTGACCTGGGCAGCGTCGCCGCGGCTCATCAGGTCCAGGCTCAGCTGCAAGCCACCCGCGGATGCCTCCGGTTCGAGCGGGGCGCCCACAGTGGAAGGGGG
This sequence comes from Chloroflexota bacterium, assembly GCA_005882055.1. GTDB lineage: Bacteria > Chloroflexota > Limnocylindria > QHBO01 > QHBO01 > CF-82. The sequence goes on along the minus strand of VBGQ01000193.1, from coordinate 1,464 downwards.
CAACCTGTCGATGAGGGTCCGGAACTCGAGCTCGCGGAAGCGCTGCGCGATCGCACGCCGGTCGTAGCGTCCCGTCCTTGCAGACTCGAGGTCGAGCTCGACGGGGAGGTCGATCACGATCCGGCCGATCTGGCGCGAGAGGAACGCGGACTCGCGGTGCTCTGCGAGGCGATCGCGCAGCTTTCCCTTGACCTCGTCGAGGTGGTCGTAGATGGCGTCGAGCGACCCGAACTGCTGCAGGAGCTGGATCGCAGTCTTCTCTCCCACCCCCGGTACGCCCGGGATGTTGTCGGAGGTGTCGCCCTTCAGCGCCTTGTAGTCGAGCATCTGCTCGGGCTTCAGGCCGTAGCGCTCGGCGACCTTGGCGGTGTCGTAGATGACGGTGGCCGCCACGCCCATTCGCGTCGTGAGCAGTCGCACGCGGTCGTTGATGAGCTGCAATCCGTCCAGATCACCGGACACGATCATCGTGTCGACGTCGGCTTCCCGGGCGCGCTGGACGAGCGAACCGATGACGTCATCGGCCTCATAGCCCTCGAGCTCGCGGATGGGGATGCCCATCATCTGGCAGATCTCGCGCACGATCGGGAACTGGGCGCGCAGGTCGTCCGGCATCGACGGGCGACCGGCCTTGTATTCGGGATACGCCTGGAACCGGAACTGCGGCCGTCCCAGGTCGAAGCTGACGATCGCGTAGTCGGGCTTGAGGTCCTGCATGCCCCGCAGCACGATCTGCAGGAAGCCGAACACCGCGTTCACCAGGGTCCCATCCGACATGGTCAGCGGGGGCAGCGCGAAGTAGCCGCGGTACACGAGGCTGGGCCCGTCGATGAGCATCAGCAGGGGGCGTGGACGATCCTGCATGGCACCATGGAGTCTAGACCGATGAGGCTCCTGCGACCCCCGCGTAGCTGCCCGCGCGCAGGCCTGCGGGGGCTCTAGAATCCGCCCATGCCGGAGCGGGTCAGCTTCGATCCCTACGCGACGCTCGGGGTCGCGCGCGGCGCCTCGGCGCTGCAGGTTGCCCGGGCACACAGGCGTCTGGCCAAGCGCTTCCATCCGGACTTGCATCCGAGCGAGATCGGCGCCGAACGCATGCGGCGCATCAATGACGCGTGGCGGATCCTTTCGATGCCCGCGCGTCGCGAGGCGTGGGATCGCGAGCACCCGGCCGGTGGCATCCCGATGAGCCACTGGGGCTCGACGCGGAACCCGATCCGCCCCGCCGCACCGAGCACGACGCGGACCTGGGCCTCGTGGCGCATGACCGCCGCCGAAACGATCGCGGCGCCTCGGGTGCGACGCGCGCCCGGAGAGCTGCCGATCTCGCCGACTCGCCGGCCCCCACGGATCGCGGCCCAGCAGCAGACCTTCTGGGATACCGGTTGGGCTGCCTTGCTCGTCGCCGCGCTGATCCTGATGTTGCTCGCCGCCGCGGTCGTCGCGGGCAAGCTCGCTTAGGCG
>VBGQ01000065.1 GCA_005882055.1 Chloroflexota bacterium | reverse complement strand
CATCGGTCGCCGCCGCTCTCACCGGTCGCGCGGGCCGTGAGGGTGTCGTTGCGGTGGTCTCCGGAGGCAACCTGGATCGAGGGGTGCTGGCACGCATCCTCTCTGGAGAGAACCCCTGAGATCGCCCGGGGTTCGCTGGCCGCCGAATTGCTACGATGTCCGCCAACCCCGCATCGCCCTGATCCGGCCCCTCTCCCGGCGATGCCCGACTTGGAGGATCACGCCACCAGATGAGTGTGCTCGCTGACTCGGCCGCATCGAAGACACCGATGGGGCCCAAGGGAGTCCGGCTCCCCGCCGCTCGATCGGTTCGTTACAACCCGAATGCGGCGGAGCTCCAGGAGCTCACCAGCCGAATGGCCCACGCCAGGCGCACCAGCTTCGGCAACTACAACGTCCAGACGCGCGTGACGAGCCGCTCGACGGCCTCCACCTACCTCGTCACCGACGACCCGAGCATCACCACCGGGCAGGCGATCCCGACCGAGGAGGGCCAGCGCGTCGCGCAGCTGCAGGCCGAGTTCATCGCCGGCCGCGCCATGCTGGTGATCGACGGGTACGTCGGCAATGAGCCGGACCAGCGCGCACGGGTCCGGCTCTACATCGAGGAGTCGAACGCAAACATCGCTGGCATGCAGGCCCAGCTCTACTTCCCGCCCGATGCCCCCGCGCACGACTGGGACCCCGAGCTGGTCATGATCTACACCCCCAACCTGCCGATGCCCGACTACCCACAGGAGCGCCTGATCGCCGTCGACCTGGATGCCGGCATCACCCGGGTCATGAACTCGGATTACTTCGGCGAGTCGAAGAAGGGCGGCCTCCGGATGTGGAACGCGATGGTCTACGCCCGGGGCGGCCTGGCGATGCACGCCGGCTGCAAGGTGATCCCCACCGACCGCGGCGAGCAGGTGCTGCTGATCATCGGCCTCTCGGGAACCGGCAAGACCACGACCACCTTCACCCGGCAGAACAACAGCCAACCAGTGCAGGACGACTTCATCGGTCTCTTCGGTGGGGGCAAGGTGGTCGGCACCGAGAACGGGTGCTTCGCCAAGACCTTTGGGCTGGATCCGCGACACGAGCCGGCCATCCACGGTGCGGTCACCAAGCCGGACGCCTACCTGGAGAACGTGTCGCAGCAGGTGGACGGGGGTCCGGTCGACTTCTTCGATACCTCGTACACCAAGAACGGGCGGGCTACGTTCCCCATGTCCTCGCTGGGCATCTGGCGCGACCCGCGCGAGGTCGGGGCGGTGACGCAGCTCCTGATCCTCAACCGCAACGACAACATGATCCCGGCCGTCGCCCGGCTCAGCAGAGAACAGGCGGCGGCCTTCTTCATGCTCGGCGAGACCCAGGGAACATCAGCGGGCGGCAAGGCGGAAGAGGGCAAGGCATTGCGCGTGCCGGGCACGAACCCCTTCTTCCCGTATCGCGACGAGCAGCAGGCCAACCGCCTGCACGAGCTCATGGATTCGTGCCGCTTCGAGGTGTTCCTCCTCAACACCGGCCGTGTCGGAGGCGGGACCGATAGGCCAGGCTCCAAGAAGATCGAGATCGAGCACTCCGGGGCTGCGGTGAAGGCGATCGCCGAGGGCACCATCCGCTGGGAGGCCGATCCGGACTTCGTCAGCCGGCTCAAGCGAGATCGGATCGAATTCCTGTAGCGCTACCCGGGGCTCCTGCCCGAGATCCTGGCATCGGTCTCCTAGCGCGGCCTACTCCTCGTAGGTGGCGTCGACGGAGAGCTGCACATTCCCCTTGAGGGCGCGAGAGATCGGGCAGCCATCCTTGGCGGCCTCGGCGGCGGCTAGGAAGTCTTCCTCGCTCGATCCCGGAGCTCGCCCGAGCACCGTCAGCGCCGACGAGACCACCGTCCAGTCGTCGCCGACTTTGTCGAAGGTCACCTCCGCTTCCACGTGAAGATGCTCCGGCGGGGTGCCCGCCTTGCCGAGGCCGGCGGAGAAGGCCATCGCGAAGCAGCTCGCGTGCGCTGCGGCGAGCAGCTCCTCCGGCGAGGTCCGTCCCTCGGGGGCTTCGGTTCGCGAGGCCCAGCTGACCGGCAGATCCTGGAACGTCCCGCTCGACCCCGAGCTGACGCCACCGCTGCCATTCGCCAGGTCGCCCTGCCAGGTCACCGTCGCCGTTCGGACCGCAGCCATCGATGCGCCTCCTGCTGTGTATCCTGCTCGCCCGAGCCTACCCTTATTCGAGACCGATGACGACCGAGAAGCAGGCCGCTCCCCCAGCCAACCCCATCGTCCGCGGCGAGAAGGTCTACCTGCGTCCAAGTGAGCGCAGCGACCTCGATGACTTCGTGCGCTGGTTCAACGACGCGGACACGATGCGCTACCTGGGGATGCGGTCCCCACTGGGCCGCACTGCGGAGGAGCGCTGGTTCGACGGCATGCTCGAGCGGGAGGGCAAGCGCGACTACCACTTCGTCATCTGCCTGCTGGAGGATGGCCGCTCCATCGGCACCGTTGGCCTGCACGAAGTCGACCGTGAGGCGGGCTCGGCCGCGTTCGGCATCGCCATCGGCGAAAAGGACGAGTGGGACAGGGGCTACGGCACCGATGCCCTCAACGCCGTCGCCGACTTCGGCTTCAGCGCACTCCGATTGGAGCGGCTATGGCTGGATGTCTACGAGCAGAACCTCCGGGCCCGCCGCAGCTACGAGAAGGCCGGCTTCACCGTCGAGGGCACCATGCGGCACGCGCTCTTCAAGGGCGGTGAGCACTCGGACGTGATCCGCATGGCGCTGCTCCGCGACGAATGGCTGGCGCTTCCACGCCGGCAGGGGACTGCGACCGGGTCCTGACGCTCGGGTACGATGCCGGCGTGTTCGAGCTCCGGCGTGACCCGATCACCGGCTGGTGGTCGGCCATCGTCACCGACCGCTCGTTCGAGCACAGCTCGTTCGCCGTCGAGGCGCTGCCCGTGGAGGGGTCCCACTGCCGCCACTGCGACGAGGCGCCTACCGAGGATGACGACCGGGTACGCCGGGTGACGCTGCGGACTGATGCATTCCACCGCATCGATCCCGCGAAGGACCAGGCGGCGCAGATGGCCATGAGCGAGGTGCAGGCGAGCTCCGGGAGCTGGGAGATCCTGGTGGGCCCGCGCGGGCACCACGAGAGCCTCGCGGAGGCGCGTCCGCAGCTGGCGGTCAACCTGCTTCGAGGCCTCCGGGACACGATGCGAGAGATCGGAGAGCAACCGCTGGCCGAAGGCGAGCAGCGCTACGTCCAGGCGGTGCAGAGCTACGGCCGCCAGGCGGGGTCACGCAGCCAGCACCTGAATCTGGAGCTGTACGCGATCCCACAGATCCCGCATTGGGTGGCGGAGGAGATCGGGGGCGGGGCGCGGCACATGATCAGCCGACGGGCGTGCGTGTGGTGCGGCCTGGCCAAGGCGGAAGAGGAGGCCGGAGAGCGGCTCATCTTCGCCGACGAGGCGTTCGTGGTCTTCGCGCCGGCCGCCGCCAGATCCGCCTTCGAGCTGATGATCGTCCCCCGCGAGCACGCGGCGGACTTCACGAGCCTCGATGACGACGCGATCGCGGCTTGTCGCGCGACGGTTCAGCGGGCGCTGCTCACGCTCGGAGCGCTCGGAGATCCTCCTTACAACCTCTTCCTGCACACCGCCCCCGCCGGCGAGCGCCTCGACCAGACCTTTCATTGGCACTGGGAGCTGCACCCTCGCCTGCGGGTGATCGCCGGACTGGAGCGCGCGACCGCGCTGGCGGTCAACCCGGCGGCGCCGGAGTATGCAGCCGAGGTGCTGCGGAGCCAGCTCCATCGGTCCGCGGGCTGAATCTCCACCGACCAGTGGCCTGTAACAGATGAGCCGCCTCGCCCGTTTCGGGACGGAGTGGAAGCATCTCCCGGTTCGGAGGAAGACGTGCAGTCGATGGCCTGGCCGCAGCTCCTCGGGGCGGATCCCGTGATGGGCGAGGCTCCCGGGAACACCGCGCTCGAATCGCGTTTCGAGCGCATCTTCGCGCAGTTTTCCGAGCCGATCTTCAACTACGTCCTGCGCATGGTGGGCGACCGAGATCGCGCCGCGGACATCACCCAGGACACGTTTATCAAGGCGTACCGCAAGCTCGACACCCTCGCCGACGACGCGTCCACCCGCTCGTGGATCTACCGGATCGCAACCAACACCGCCATCGATGACATGCGACGCCGCCGGTACGTGACGCCCATGGGCGACGACGAGCGGCACAACAGGCGCCCGGATCCGCGGCCCGGCCCGGAAGCCCAGGTCCTCGACGCCTCGATCGACGAGCGAATCCAGCGAGCGCTCGGCAGGCTGCGGCCGAACCACCGCCAGTGCCTGGTCCTCTCCGACGTCGAGGACATGAGCGCCACCCAGATTGGCGAGGTGATGGGAATGAGCCACGGGGCGGTCCGCACGCTGCTGTGCCGCGCTCGCGGCGAGATGCGACGCGAGCTCCTTCAGGAAGGGATTGGATCGTGAGGCCGTTCGACAGCCACCCCGACGAGCTGATCTCGGCGTCGCTCACCGGGGACCTGACCGATCTCGAGCGGCGCGAGCTCGAGGCGCACCTTTCGAGCTGCCCGGAATGCCGTGACACGCTCGAGGCATTCAGCCAGCAGCGCCAGATGCTCGCCGGCATGCGCCAGTCACCCCTCCCGCGGGACCTTGCGGCACGCGTCCGCACAGGAATCGAGTCGAGGAGGTTCGCGATGCCCTGGTATCGGAGGCCCAGCGGATGGCTGACAGGCGTCGCCTCGGTGGCCACCGTGGCCGTGGCCGCGCTGCTGACGGTCGTCTTCCTCAATGGACGCGGCAACCCGACCGCGCCGGCCAGCGCCTCTCCCAGTCCCAGCCCTACCGTCTCGGCAGCGGCGAGCGCCTCGCCTAGCCCCGTCCCGACCGCCGCGCCGTTGCCGCTCAACATGCAGGCCGGCGATCTGCTCTACGTGCAGCTCACCGGGCCAATCGACGATCCAAAGCTCACGGTCATCGAGGCGCAGAGCGCCGCGAAGGTCGGCCTTGCGAACCCGGGCACGGGGCAGTACAGCGAGACGAAGCGGGCTGCGCTCTCGCCGGACGGTCGAGCGCTGGCGTTCGCGACAGAAACCGGGGCCAAAGGGAGCTGGCGCATCGTCGTCGCCAGCCTTGCCAATGGCGCGACGAAGCAGCTGGCTGAGACGTGGCCCGTGGCATTCGGGCGTCGAATCGCGTGGTCCCCCGACGGACGGTACCTCGCGTTCACCGTCGCCTCTGTCGGAGCCAACGGCACATCGGACGTCTGGCTGTACGACCGTACGAGCGGCTCCGCCAGGCAGCTCACCCATGCCGGCAACGCATATTTCGCAAGCTGGGCGCCGCAGAACGCCGACAACGAGCAGCTGTGGGTCAGCCTCGGCGAGGCGAACCCGGTGAGCCAGCTCGCGCAGTTCCCAACCGCTGCGGGCATCCCGTCTGATGACCCGTTGGCCGGCGAGGCGACGACCGTCGCTGGCGTCTTCGCCCCCCTCGTCTCGCGCGATGGCCAGCACGCCCTCTACTGGACCGGGACCATGTCGCTCGACGGCACGAACGGCTGGATCTTCTCCAAGGGCGGGATGCCGCAGCTCACGCCAATGGATGGCAACTGGAAGGCCACGCCGCTCTTCAGCGACCTCACCGTGGGGCAGGGTGGCGAGGCGTTCGCCTCCGGAGAGCTGAGCTGGGCCGACGACTCGGACACGTACGCCGTCTGGGGCGCCAACTGGGCCGGCACGCCCGAGGGCAACGACTATCCCGACTCGAACGGCGTGTATGTCGGCCGCGTGTCGAACGGACAGCTGTCGCGGACGTCCGCGCCCGATCTCGGCACGATGACCTCGTCCAGTGGTGACGCGCTCTACCTCGTCGACGTTGCGCTCAGCCCGGACGGCAGCACGGCCGCGGTCACGCTGGGCATCCCGCTCCCCGGCGACCTGGCCACGCCCAAGAGCTACCTCCGAGCGGTCACCGTGAACGGCGACCATCCGCCGGCCGACGTCGGTGGCGGCGCGAATCCACAGCAATGGTCGGGTCCCGGCGTCTTCGTGCCGGCCAGCGTGGGCGGCTAGCGCGGAGATGCTCGCCCCCTGACGGATTCGGGCGCCATCGGTTTATACTCGGCGGCGACCTTTAACGCGGTCCAGCGAGGCCGCCAAGGAGCGCCATGATCCGATCCTCAACGCGGTTTCGCCACGCCATCGGTCCAGAAAGACCGATGGCGTCGTCATCTTCATGAGCGGGCGCCAGATCATGGGCGCGGACGACCTGCGGCGCGCGCTGGTGCGCATCGCGCACGAGATCGTGGAGCGCAATGGCGGGACGGACGGCCTGGTGATGGTCGGCGTCCACAGCCGTGGCGTGCCGCTGGCGCAGCGCCTCGCGGGCCTGATCCGCGAGCACGAAGGGGTGGAGGTGCCGGTCGGCAGCCTCGACATCACCTACTACCGCGACGACCTGACCAAGATCGCCCACGCGCCCATCGTCAAGCGCACCGAGGCGATGCCCGAGCTGACCGGGAAGACGGTGGTCCTCGTGGATGACGTGCTCTTCACCGGCCGCACCGTGCGGGCGGCGCTCGATGCGATCACCGACCACGGCCGGCCAACCGCTGTGCGGCTCGCGGTGATCGTGGATCGGGGGCACCGCGAGCTCCCGATCCGTCCGGATCACGTGGGCAAGAACCTGCCCACCAGCCTCGATGAGAACGTCCAGGTGCGCCTCTCCGAAACCGATGGGGTCGATGATGTGCTGATCGCGCGGAGCCCCGGGCGCGGAGCGCCATGACCGCCGTTGCGACCGGCCGTCAGACCTGGACGAGCCGTCACCTGCTCGATGTCGACCAGCTCTCGCGAGCCGATCTTGAGGCCACATTGGACCTGGCTGCCAAGCTGCGCGACCAGCGGACGAGCGGTGAGCTGGGAGAGGCCCGGAAACGGCTCACCGGGCACACCGTGGGCCTCGCCTTCTACGAGGCCTCGACGCGGACGCGCGTCAGCTTCGAGCTGGCTGCGCGTGAGCTGGGAGCGACAGCGGTCGACCTGTCGGTGGTCGGCAGCAGCGTCATCAAGGGCGAGTCGCTGATCGACACGATGCTGACCTTGGAGCGCACCGGCGCGCAGACTGTCGTGCTGCGCCACGCCATGGCCGGGGCGCCCTACCTCGTCGCACGGTCGACCGGCTTGAGGGTCCTTAACGCCGGCGACGGGGCCCACGCACACCCGACGCAGGCTCTCCTCGACGCCGTGACCCTGCGCGAGGCGCTCGGCGGCTCGCTCGACGGGAAGACGATCGCGATCATCGGGGACGTCGCCCATTCGCGCGTCGCGCGCTCGGACATCCATGCGCTGACCCGCCTTGGAGCGCGCATCGTGGTGGGCGGCCCGCCGGCCTGGGTCGCTGGGTTCGGTGCATGGCCCGCGGTGCGGGTCGCGCCTGGTTTGCGCGAGGCGCTCGAGGGTGCGGATGCGGTGATGACGCTCCGCGTCCAGCTGGAACGCGCCGCCGGCGGCGCAATCGGTTCGCTGCGCGAGTACACGCGCAGCTGGGGCCTCGACGAGGAGCGGCTGAGCTGGGCCAAACCGGGGGCGCCGATTCTGCATCCGGGTCCCACCAACGAGGGAATCGAGCTCACCGCAGAGCTGGCTGCGAGCGAGCGAAGCCTCATCGGGCGCCAGGTGACCAACGGCGTGGGGGCGCGCATGGCGGTCCTCTCGCTCCTGGCTGCCTGATCCGAGACCGATGAGCACGCAATTCGGAGACCTGGCCGATGCGCCGGCCTCATTCGTCATCGCGGGCGCGCGAATGCTGGATCCGTCGGATGGATCGGATGGGATCCGCGATCTCGTCGTCCTGGATGGGCGCATTGCGGCGGGCTCTGAGGTGCCCAATGGCATTCCGCGGCTCGATGGGCGGGGGTTGATCGTCGCGCCGGGGCTCTGCGACCTGCATACGCATCTCCGCGAGCCCGGCGGGGAAGGCGCAGAGACGATCGCCAGCGGGACCCGGGCGGCGGCGCACGGCGGGTTCACCACGGTTTGCGCCATGCCGAATACCGATCCGCCGCTCGACGAGGCGGCGCGCGTGGCGTGGGTGATCTCCCTCGGGCGAGGCGCCTCCGCGCGGGTGCGAGTCATCGCGGCAGCGACTCGCGGACGCGCTGGCGAGACACTCACCGAGGTGGAGGACCTGGCGGCCGCCGGCGCCGTCGCGTTCTCGGACGATGGTGCAGCGATTCCCACTGCACGCCTGGCGCGCACCGCGCTGCAGGGCCTTGGGCCGACTGGGCTACCGCTGATCGAACACGCAGAGGATCCATCCCTTGCGGCTGGGACGATGATGCGGGCCGGACCCGTCGCCACGCGTCTCGGGCTGCCCGGCTGGCCGCCCAGCGCCGAGCTCGTGATCGTGCAGCGGGACCTTGCCCTGGCGGAGGAGACCGGCGGGCGACTGCACCTCACGCACCTCTCGACCGCGGCTGCGCTGGACGCTGTGCGTCGCGCCAAGGATCGGGGCGTGCGGGTCACGTGCGATGTCACGCCCCATCACCTTTCGATGAGCGACGCGTGGGTCGCGGGAGAGCGACGGTTCACCTGGGATGAGCCGGATGACATGGCAGGCGCCCTCGACGCTGAGACAGCCTTCGACGGGAGATGCCGCGTCAACCCGCCGCTCGCCAACCGAGACGATGCGCTCGCGCTGTTGCGCGGCGTCGCCGATGGCAGCATCGATGCGATCGCCACCGACCATGCACCGCATCCCCCGGAACGGACGCTGGTGGAGTTTGGGGAGGCGGCACCGGGCATGATCGGCCTCGAAACGGCGTTCTCCATTGGCCTGGCTGCCGTCGACGCCGGATGCCTGACGCTGGCTGCCCTGCTCGCGGCCCTTTCGACGCGGCCGGCAGCGCTGATCGGTGAGGAGCGAGGACTACGACCCGGTGCGGAGGCAGACCTGGTGGTTTTCGATCCCGCGGCGCGCTGGCGCGTCGAGCGCGGCGCGCTCGTGTCGCGGTCTGCGAACACGCCGCTGCTGGGGATGACGCTTCCCGGAGTCGTGCGCCTCACGGTGGCAGGCGGACGCGTCGTGTTTGACGAAGGCATGGGCCTGCTGGTCTAGGCTACCGAATCAGATGATCGACCTCGATCAGCGGCCGGCGTGGTGAGTCCCGAGGAGCGGCTGGCCTATTTCGACTGCGCCACGGGTGCAAGCGCGGAGATGATCCTCGGCTCGCTGGTATCCGCCGGACTGCTGGAGGCGGATCTCCGCGACCTCCTCGCTCCGCTCCAGCGCGCCGGCGCCGCGTTCGACCTCCGGGTACGAGAGGTGACCAAGGGTCCGGTCCAGGCCCTGGAGCTGCGGATCGTCGACCAGGTGCCGAACGTGAAGGCGCGCCTCGGGGACATGGTCACCCTCCTCGACGAGGCGAAGCTCCGTCCCGGGGTGCTGCACGACGCCACTGCCATCCTGCGGCTGCTGGCCGAGCAGGAGGCCGCGCATGCCGGAGAACGCGTCGACGACTTCACCTTCACCGGAACATCGGGCATCGACAGTGTGGTTGGCGCGGTGGGCGTCGCCGCCGCCCTCGCGGCGCTTGAGGTGCGCACGGTCATGGCGTCACCGGTCAACACGGGAGTTGCCTCGCCCGTTGTCGCGTCGCTGCTCGCGAATGCGCCAACCTACAACGAGTCACCCCGACTTGAGCTGGTCACACCCGTGGCGGCCGCGATCCTGGCGCATCTCACCTCCGAGTGGCCCGCCTCCCCACCGTTCGCGGGCGCCGCGGTGGGCTACGGCGCCGGGATCCGAGACCTGCCCCGGCCACACGTGATGCGCTGCTTCCTCGGATATGGGAGCATCCGGGGCGGCCAATCCACCGTGCGCGAGTGACATGTCGATTCGAGCCAACGAGGAATTGGATCCCAACGAAGGGCCGAGCTTCACGGAGTTCGCGGTTCTGGCTTCGCTGTTCGCGATCATCCTCCTGCTCATCCCGGTGGGCGTCTTCACCTTCAGCTGGCCGGTCTGGCTGCTGGGGCTCCTGCTCTTCATCGATCTCGGACTGCTCTTCCTGGTGAGCATGACCGCGGTCTTCCTGCTGCGCGTCTTCTTCGCGGACCGCCGTCGCGGGCGGGGTCGGAGCATCGGCGTGGCGCTTGAGCCCATGGTGATCAGCTCGGCCGAGGCGTCATCGGTCCCGGACGACAAGGAACCCGGAGCGGCGACTGACCCAGAAGAGGGTGACGGCGCCTGATGCCGCTGATGGCGACCTTCTTCAACGTGCGGCGCGGGCGGGACATGCTCTTCAAGCGCTCGATGCGCCACTTCTTCCCGCGAACCATGCGCCGCTACGAGGCCGAGTTCGGGATCCGATTCCTGGGCTGGTTCAACGTCACCGAGGGATCCGACTGGAACAACCTGGTCATCATCGACCTGCCCAGCTACGCGGTCCTCGATCGCCTCTACGCCGATCCTTCGGCGCGCGGGCTTGGCCACCGCATCGCGGAGTCGATCTTCGAGAAGAAGCACATCATCTTCCTGCGAGAGCGGATGGGTCCGGACTTCGTGTACAAGCCGTGACCTCGCCCAGGATCGAGGCCCTCCGCCAGCTCGCCGAGGAGGCAGAGCTCGAGCGGAGGGATTTCCTGTACGAGTCGACCGAGCAGCTGCGCCGCTTCCTGGATGCCAACCGCAAGCGCCTCGCGGAGGTCGGCACCATCGTCCTCGTCGACGACGACCAGGACCATCTCGTCTACCACCCCTCGGACGAGACGTGGACCACGCGCCTCACCTACCAGGACCCCGCGGACAACGAGTGGTACGACGAGGAGCAGGTGGTGGAGGCCGTCTCCGAGATCATCGAGCTCTACAACCCGGCCGATATCTTCGCGTGGCTCATCGACGCGGCGCGTGATCCCGCGGCCCACCTGCTGCCAGCCGATGAGCTCCAGAAGGACGAGTCGGCAACCCCGGAACCCGCCGGCGTCGAGGAGGGCAGCGAGGACTGGCAGCGGGGCCTGCCGCCCCAGCAGCAGGAGACGCTCGCCGCTCAACGGCTCTGGCAGCTGGCCGACGCCTATCGGTCCCAGATCGCCACGCAGCAGACGCAGGCCCTGCGCGAGTTCACCGCCAACGCCGAGGAGGTGCTCGGTCGCGTGGGCGATCTGGTCCTGGTCGACGAGCCAGATGACACGCTGATGCTCCGCGCCGATGGGCGTTTCGAGACGAGCCTGGACCTGACCGATCTGCCCGCAGGCAGCGCGCAGCCCGGCGAGGCGCATCGAGCGGGCCTGACGGTGACCGATGCCCGGGTGGTTGCGGACTTCTACGACCCCGCTGACGTGCTGGCCTGGGTCACCGAGGCGCTGGGCGAGCGCTACCCGCACGTCGACTTCTCGGCTGTCTACGAATAGACCGATGCGGCCGGCCCTGGCGGAGGCCTCGATCGAAGAGCTCTTCCTGCAGTCTGGCGCGCTGCGCGAGGGACACTTCCTGCTGAAGAGCGGCCGGCATTCGGGCCGCTACCTGGAGAAGTTCCTCGTCCTCCAATACCCGTCGCTGACGTCCGAGATCTGTCGCCGGATGGCGGCCGAGCTGTCGCCGTACGGCCCGACCCTGGTCGTCGGCCCCACGACCGGCGGCATGCTGCTCTCCTTCGAGGTGGCGCGGCAGCTTTCGGGCCTCCACGGCCGCGAGGTGCGCGCCATCTTCGCCGAGCCGGTAACCGCGGGTGACGGCTCCCCGGCGGGTCGCGCGCTGCGGCGGGGCTGGCCGCTTGCGGGCGATGAGCCGCCGGCCCCGAGCCGCTCGCAGCTTGTGTGATCGTCGACCGCTCGAGCGAGCCAGTCGAGCTCGGGATCCCGCTGCATGCCCTAGGCCGGATCGAGATCCCTTCGTGGGCGGCGTCCGACTGCGAGCTGTGCCGCGCCGGCATCACGCTCGAGAAGCCAGGCTCTGGCCAACCTCCTCGCTAGTCGTCGGCGCGACGGGCGAGGTATAGGCCGCCTCGAACTCGCGTCGGACGCGGCCTTCGAAGCGCTCGTCAATCAGACTCCGCAGCGCTGCGAAGAGCTTGTCGCGCTGCTCGGGGGACAGGGTCAGGTGGTCCGAGTAGGTACCGATCAGGGCGAGGTAGTCATCGGCGTCGTACCAGCGCGAGCGGCGCCTGGTCAGGCGCTCGACGGGTCCGAACGAGCGCCGGCGCTCGTCGCGGGTAGCGGTCACTCGTCGATGCCCGGACCGGCTGCAACGCCCCCGCCGGGGCGGACGAAGCCCTGGTCCTCGCGCGGGATGGGCTCGTCCCAGGTGACCTGAGTGATGCGCGCGGGCGGCCACTCACCGTCGGGCGGGACGATCCCCGCCTCGGCCTCCAGCGGGATGCCGATGGGTGCCACGAAGTAGCGGCCCGCCAGCGCCCGCGCCTCGCGATCGAGCGCGAATCCTGCCTTGGCCCGATGGAAGGTGACCGTCAGGTCCGCCTGCACGACGGGGTCCGAGTGGCCGCCGTTGGTCAGGTCCACGCGGGTTGGGGTGTCCACCGCCAGCACCGTGCAACCACGGCCGGCGGCGCGGGCGTGCGTGCGGATGGCATTCACCAGGTCGACAGCGGTTGACACCGGCTCGCGCAGGGGTCCCGTCGCGCCGCTGCCGAGCAGGGCGTCGATCAGCAGCGTCGCGGGCGAGAGGCGCGGCCGTAGCTTGAGCAGTAGTTCGGGCGTTGGAGCCACAAAGAGCTCCAGGCTGTTCGAAGACGCAATGGCCTGCAGGACCGTCCAGTTGTGCGCAGCGGCATGGCCATGGCCGGCCGCCTCTCCCCCGACGCCGATCCTCGACGCGTCGCCAACCAGGACCACGAGGACGCGATGTCCCGCCGCAGCGAGTCGGCGCGCCGCGACGAAACCATCTCCGCCGTTGTTCCCCGGGCCGCACAGAACCACCACCAATGGGGGCTCGGTGAGCGCGCCGCCCGGGCCCTCGAGGGATTCCGTCAGCCGGCCCAGCTCCACCGCCGCCAGCTCGGTGACCGCCGCTCCGGCGCTCTCCATGAGAGCGTCCTCGCTGAGCCCCAGGCGCTGTGCCGCTGCATCGATGTCGGCCATCTCGGCCGCCCCGATCAGGACCGGTACCTCACGTCGCGGGTGATCGCCGGCGGAGGGTGGTCCGGCCGGCGAGGCGGCCGCATCGGTCACTTCAGGGTGAGCAGGTACTTGACGACGGTATCGATCTGCTGCGGGCTGAGGTTGTAGGGAGGACCGCCGAAGACCGGCATCCCCTTGCGCATCGCCGGATCGGAGACGGCGGGATCAGTGCCCGCGATCCAGATGTTCATCCAGTCCTTGGGATGCTGCTGGCCGAGCTGCTTGAGATTGTCGACCGTCGGTCCGCCCTGGAGCCCGTGCAGGTCGGGGAAGGTGGGCGGCACCCCGCCGAGATCCGGCCCGTGGCAGGCCTTGCATCCCGCCTGGTTGATGAGCGCCAGCGCAGCGCCCGATCCCCCGCCGCCACCAGGGGACGCGGAGGGCGCACCCGCGATGGGCGGGTTGCTGCCCGATAGGTTCGATCCCACGTAGACCCCACCCACCAGGAGCACGAACACGGTCAGGCCAACCGCCCAGCCGGGGAGTCCCGGGCGGGCGGAGATGGGCGCATGCGGTGTCATCAGCTCAGTGGCCCGCCGCCGCGGGCGCACTCTCGGACGAGGGCAGCGCGTACTGGGCCGGCCGCCCCTCGGTATAGAGCAGGAACACGTTCACGAGCAACGCGAAGCCACCCAACGCCACCAGGCTCAGGCCTCCCCCTGCCGCGATGCGAAAGGCCAGCAGCATCAGGTTGGACGGGTCAGGCGCACCGCCTTCAGCCAGGATCGAGCCCTCGACGAGCCCGCTCGCGATCATCGCGAATCCGGCGAGGACGGCGCCCGCGAGGGCGGCCCACAGCTGCCCATGGACAAGAACGTTCTCTCCCCAGCCCTTGCGCAGGATGCGCGGCAGCGCGTGATCGGCGAATGCAAAGAACGCGAACGTGGAGCCACCCAGCAGGCCGAGCACCAGGACGCCCAGCTCCCAATCGGTACCCGCCGTCAGCCGTTGCACGCCGCGAAGCGCGCCCACGCTCTCGAGCAGGGCGGTGACGAAGAGGAAGGCCACGGACGCGGTCGCGAACTGGATTACGCCGGGAGAGAGGATCAATGACCAGCGGCCGCTGATGGTGGCCAGCAGGTTGGCGATCGCCAGAAGGGTCGGCGCCAGGAGCAGCAACGTGCCCGCCTGGCCGAGCGAGGTGATCACGTATGGGACGGATGGGTCGACCAGCGCACCGATCGCCGACAATCCGGCGAATGCGAGCCAGCCCAGGAAGGCGAGCAGCGCCAGCCCGCTCGAGTAGAGGGGGTTGCGCGTTGCGCGAGGGACAACGTAATAGAGCGTCCCGATGGTGGCGCCCAGGATCCAGTAGGTGAGGACGCCGCGCGCGGTGAATGCCCAGAGCAGCTGGTCGTTGGTCGTGCCCAGGCTGATCACACCGGGAATCGCGGACAACGCGAAGAGACCGAGCAGCGCCAGCAGACCGATCCCGAAGTAGAGAAGGCTGATGTAGGGCAGCCCGCGAATCGGGAGGAGGGTGCGCCAGAAGGCGCCATTCACCGCCAATAGCCCGAGCAGCGCAAGCCCCTTCACCAGCAGCGGGAACTCGGCGAGGCTCCCCACGCTGGAGGCGCCCTTCACGCAGAGGAGGGCGATGCCCGCCGCCACCGCGAGGTTCCATGCGGCGAGCCCCATGTTCGCGACGGCGTCACTCGCCAGGCGTGCACCCGTTAGGCGGGGGGTCACAAAGAAGATCGCGGCGAATGCTGCGTTGCTCAGCCAGCCATAGACGAGCGCGTCGACGAAGGCGCGATCGACGTTGGCACGCGTGATCTCGACCCCGATCCCGGAGCCGAATGGCACGTTGAAGGCGACCTTGAGCACGTCGGGGAAGAGGCGCTCGGCGGCCGCCAGCATCCCGATCCCGGCCGCGGCGAGCAGCCAGAGGATGGCCACCACCAGGAAGAGGCCCGCGGCGCTGTCCGGGGCGTCGGGGATGAGCGATCGTCGGCGCTTTGGCGGCTCGTCGTATGGACGCAGCTTCCTGGTCATCTCTGCGGGATCGACCCTCCGGGCGCTGTCATGCGTCGGGAACGAGACGGGAAGTCCGTGACGCGAGGCTCCGAAGAACGGCCCTCGAGCTCATGCGCCACCTGTTCAGCATTCTAGCGGACCCCATCGAGGCGAGCCCTGCGTCGCGGTTCAGGCGGCGGGGCCGCCAGACCGCTGATAGAGTCCCAGAAGCCCCACCCCTGGGAGGACGATGGCCGCCAGCAACCTCCCGCGTCACCAGGTCAGCCGTCGCGACGACGCGGGCCGAAGTTTCGCCTTCGCCTCATACCTGCGGGTCGCGGCCATGAGCGGGGTGGTGCTCATCCACACGCTCTCGGGAATCGTGGGCAACCCGGCAATCCGGTTCTCGGCAACCTGGTGGGCAGGCACCGCGCTCGACCTGGGCTCCTCCTGGGCGGTGCCGGTCTTCATCATGGTCAGCGGGGCACTGCTGCTCGAGTCGCGGCCTGGGGAAGGGGCGCGGGCCTTCTACGCTCGACGGCTGCAGCGGATCGCCATCCCGCTGGTGGTCGCGCACGTGGGCTACCTGCTCGTGCGCTTCCGGTGGCTACACGAGCCGCTCACCGTGCCCCGTGTGGTGGCCGACCTCCTGCACGCCACCGTTTATGTTCAGCTGTACTTCTTCTGGATCATCCTGGGCCTCTACCTGATCACCCCGCTGCTGCGCTCGGCCCTCGCTGATCGGACGCGCGGTGGACTGCTGGTCATCGGCGTCGCAGGCATCGGCTTCATGTGGGCGGTCCGCGGTGGCGCCCAGATCCTTGCCTTGGCTGGCGCGCCCACCGCGATCTGGCAACCGGCCGCCCTGACGCTGTTCATCCCATACATCGGCTACTTCATCATCGGCTACGCGCTCCGCGACGTTGTGCTGGGAGGGCGCAATCTGCTGGGCGCCACTGGCGTCTTCGTCGCGGCGAACGCCCTCGTCGTCTGGCAGTACGCGATTGGCGCGAAGGTCCCGGCTCTCGCGGTCCTGCTCGGCGGCGGCTACCAGGGCCTGCCGGTCGCGCTAACCGCCGTGAGCATCTTCGTCATCGGGCGCAGCCTGGTGAACCCCGCAAGCCGGCTGGCAAGCCCGCCCTTCCAGGCGCCCATGAGGCGCCTGGGCGAGCTCAGCCTGGGCGTGTTCATCATTCACCTGCTCTTGCTGCGTTTTGGCTGGATGACGCCGTCGTTCCGTTTCAGCGTGGTGAAGCAGAACCTGCCGGTGGCGCTCCTTCTCTGGGCAGTCGTGACGATCGGATCGTTCGCCGTC
>VBGQ01000097.1 GCA_005882055.1 Chloroflexota bacterium | reverse complement strand
ATGGCACGAAACGCGTCAGAGGAGAGGATCTCCGTGAGCGCGAACCGGGCGCCGGCGAAGGTCGACTTCCCGCTGCCGGCGATCCCGACAATGACGACCATCGCGTCGGGTGGCAGGGCGATCTTCAAGAGAGGGACACGTTGGCCGGCTCGGGGAGCCGATCGAGCAGGGTCGGGTCGTTGTTGCGGACGCTGTTGACCCCCATCCCGACCGGGAACACCTCTAGCGCACCGGCCGGGGCGGGTCGAAGCAGCCCGCGGAGGACGGGCAGCTCTGCTTCTTCGTCGAGCCAGGCGTCCCAGGCCTCCGCGTCGAGGATGACCGGCATCCGGGAGTGCAACGGCGCGAGGAGCTCGTTCGCGGTAATGGTGACGATCGTGCAGGAGAAGAGTCGGCCTGCCGTCGAAGGATCCCGCCACACCGACCACAACCCCGCGAAGGCCATCGGCGTGCCGTTGAGGTGGCGGATGGCGAATGGCTGGGGGCGCGTGCCTGCGCGGGTCGTCCGCGATTCGCCCGCAGGGAGCGAGCGGCGCCACTCGTAGAAGGCGTCTGCCGGCACGATGCAGCGCCGGCGGCGGAAGGCCGTGCGGAAGGCGCCGGAGCTCTCGACCGTCTCCGCACGTGCGTTGATCAGACGGGCAGCCTCGCGTGAAGTCTCCGCGTAGTACGGCACCAGCCCCCAGCGGAAGGTGTCGAGCTGACGCTCGCCGTGGCGCTCGACGACGGCAGCCACCTCGTCGGTCGGGGCGACGTTGAATCGGTCACCCTCGAGCTCGGTGACGCGGCGGGCGCGAAAGATGCGCGCCAGCTCATCGGGCGATCGCGGCTGCGCGAAGCGTCCGCACATCGGTCCATTCTGGCCGAATGTCGGATGGCCGATACGCGCCTTGCAGTCGCGCGCGAAGATGAGTCGAAATGGCGACGCGGATCGGCATCCTCACCGGCGGGGGCGACGTGCCGGGGCTCAACTCGGTCATCAAGAGCGTGGTCTATCGGGCCACGGAGATGGACTACGAGGTGTTCGGCATCCGCCGGGGATGGGAGGGCCTCACCCATCTCCGGGCCGGCCCGGACCCGGATCCGGACTACATCCGTCCGCTTGACCGGCGGACGACGCGTGCCATCGACCGCACCGGCGGCACGGTGCTGCACACGTCGCGCACCAATCCCGGACAGATGAAGGCCTCACGCCTCCCCGAGCACCTCGATCCGATCCGGCTGCGCGCCTACGAGACCGCGGAGGGAACCTACGACCTCACGCCGCTGGTCCTGGAGAACCTCGAGCGGCTCGGGATCCAGCGACTGGTCGCGATCGGCGGCGACGACACGCTTGGCTACGGGCACCGGCTGGGCGCGGAGGGGGTCTCGCTGGTGGCGATTCCCAAGACCATGGACAACGACGTCCAGGGCACCGAGTACTGCATCGGCTTCAGCTCCGCGGTCACCAGGGCTCGCGAGCTCATTAACCGACAACGGACGACGCTTGGCAGCCACGAGCGGATCGGCGTCTTCCGCATCTTTGGTCGCAACAGCGGCTACACCGCCTGGTACGCGGCCTACGTGACGAGTGCGCGCTGCGTCATCCCCGAGGCCTCCTTCGATCTCGATGCCCTCGCCGACCTGCTGATGGAGGACCGACGCGCCAACCCATCCAGCTATGCGTTCGTCATCGCCTCGGAGGGCGCCATCTGGAGCGGAGGCACGCTTGGAGAAGAGGGCGAGGCCGACGCGTACGGCCATCGGCACAAGACCGATGTGGGCGGCGCGCTCGCCGAGGAGCTCCGACGGCGCACTGGCGTCGAGACCGTCCACAGCGACCTCACCTACGACCTGCGCTCGGGTGACCCCGATGCGCTGGACCAGATGGTGGCGATGACCTTCGCCAACGTGGCCATGGACCTGCTGATCAGCGGCGTCAGCGGTCGGATGGTCGCCATCCGTGAAGGCAAGTACGACCATGCCCCGCTCCCCGATCCGGAGCTGGGGCCTCGACGCATCGACGTCGCGCGCATGTACAACACTGCCCGCCTGCGACCGCAGTACGCAGACAAGCTCGGGTGGCCCCTGCTGCTGGGACCTCGCCACGACGACTGACGGCCGGCAGGACGAGCGGAGCCTCGGCTAGGTCGAGCCTTCCGACCCGTCGTTCCGGGCCGCTTCGATGAACGCGTCCCAGAGGCGCGCGAACTCCTCCGGCGAGCTTTCAGTTCGTTCCGGGTGACACTGGATCCCCAGGAGCCATCGATCCTCGTCCGTGCCCTCGAGCGCTTCCACGAGATCTCCCTGGGCGTGCGGCGCGACGCCCGATGCGCGCAGGCCCGGAGCCAGGCCCTCGCGATCGACCGCCTGGTGGTGGAATGAGTTCACCTGAAACTCCCCGACGCCTCCCAGCAGCGTGCTCAGCATTGATCCGGGTACGACGCGGAGCTGATGGTGGCTCGCCTGTGCGGCACGTCCGCGGTAGGGACGAGAGGCATGCTCGTCGACGTGCTGAACGAGGCGGCCACCGGAAAACACGTTGATCGCCTGCAGGCCACGACAGATTCCGAAGATCGGCACACCGCGGTCGGCGGCCGCTCTGAACGCTGCTTCATCGAGCGCGTCGCGTCCCGGGTCGGTCACGGTCCGCGCCTCACGCGGTTCGCCGTACAGCGCCGGGTCGATGTCCTCGCCGCCGCTCAGCACGAGGCCATCCATTGCCGCAAAAGCTGCCTGACGCTCTGCCCCGGAGGCTCGCTCATCGAGCGGGATCGGCTCACCGCCGTGACGCTCGACAGCCTCCAGGTAACGCTCGTTCTTGTCCTCCGCGAGCGCGACGTCGGACTTCCCGTCCGGGTTGGCGAGAGTGATGACGATGCGCGGTTGCTCCACGACCGGATGGTACGCCCGGCGTCAGACAACGTTGAGCTCGCGCACCGGCTCGTTGCGGTCGATGCGCTCATAACCAAGTGGCGAGAGGTCCAACGTCTCGTATGCACCGGTCGCGATCAACTCCGCCAACCCGCGACCGACCGCCGGGGCCTGCTGCAATCCGTGACCGGAGAATCCGTTGGCAAACTGGAAATTTGGGATATCCGGATGGGGACCGATGACCGCGTTGTGGTCGAGCGTGTTGACCTCGTAATGCCCGGCCCAGGCATCGAGCAGCCTGATCGCCTCGAAGGCCGGCACTCGATGCGCCAGCGACGGCCAGACGACCTCCTCGAACGGTCGGCATTGGGACCCTCCGGTCGGAAATAGACGCCGGTGGTATCGATTGTCAGCGGGGCGCCCTCGATGCGCTGGCGGCAATCGAAGTGGTAGACGTAACGCTTGCGCGGGCGCACCGGCAGCTCGGCGCCGACCATGGCCGCCACCGAGGCCGCTCGAGGGCCCGCCGCGTTCACCACCCAGTCGCAGGCGAAGTCCCGCCCGTCCCCGCATCGCACGCCTGCCGCCCGCCCGTCCGCGCACTCGATGCCGGTCACCTCGCCGGCAACGTACTCGACGCCGAGCGATCGGGCCTTGGCACGGAACGCCTGCAGCAGCGCATACGCGTCGAACCAGCCCTCGTCGGAGAGGCCCTACGAGCCGCCCGCGAGGTCGCCCGTCTCCATCCACGGGAACCTCGTGTGCAGCTCCTCCGGCGAGAGCAGCGCGACCGGCACGTCGTGCGCGCGCTGGATCGCGTGGTTATGCTCGAGGATCTGGCGTCCCGCAGCGCTGGCAAGGAACAAGTAGCCGCCTTCGACGAAGTCAATGTTCAGCGGCGGTCCACCCGGGACGCCAAGCCAGTCGTCGAGGTGCTTGATGAGACCGATGCCGAAGCGGCTGATCTCGATGTTCAGCTCGGTGCTGAATTGGAGGCGGATCGAGGCCGCCGAGAGCGTCGTCGACGACGTGCGGTAGGAGGGATCCCGCTCGACCACCACGATGCGGCCGTGCCAGTCCTCGCGGCGCGCCAGGAACGTGGCCACACTGCTTCCCACGATGGCGCCACCGACGATCAGCACGTCAGCTCGTTCCGGGCGGCTCACGGACCGATGCTAGCGGGTCCTACACTGCGGCCGTGGCGACCGCAGCGAACAAGCCCGTCATCCTCGCCGTC